>CALGKJ010000049.1 GCA_937930535.1 uncultured Clostridia bacterium | reverse complement strand
ATACCACCTTGTAATTTATGGATACATTATAGCATATTATGGCAGTTGTTACAAGGTATAACAATAATTAAATAGTGGGTATAGGTTTTTCAATTTATTGTATAATCTGGATTATTGATCAGGTAGGAAGAATGGTTTTATATTGATAGTGGAGAACTGATTTTTACTGGCTCACGGTATAGCTTTATAGTTTTTATTGAAAAAATAACATATATAGATATGATAAAGCTTTGATAATGGGATATAGGGAGTTATTTAGATTAGTAATGCTCCCTTTATCCCTAGATGTTACTCTATAATTGAACGTATATTCTTCTTATATTCATCTAATTTTATATATTCACCATTTACTACCACGTCCTCATTATTAGCCAAATAGATTCCTTGGGAAAAACTTACTATACTATAAGCCTTTTCACCATAGTTTTCATTCTTATAAAGATATAATAGATATGTTTTTCCTAGCTTTATAGATGTATTAAGAGAGTCTATACTAATATTTGGGAAAATCAAGTCTATCTTTTTACTCTTTTCCACACCTTTTATAATATCAAGAATTTCAACATCGTAAATAGTTACAGGGGCTTCTATTTTTATTGTTGTATTAGCTTTAGCAGCAAAAGAGTCTTTTTCACCATTAACTTCAAAAGTTTTAACAAGCTTTGCTTTTTCTCCACTAATTTTCACTTCAGCCACCAAATCAGAAATTTTCACTAACTCAGTTTGCGCTAGATAAGATTCACTAAATGAAGCTTTGATTGGTGTTTGCTTAGAATCAGCAACTTCTTTTGTATAGTTTAATTTAATTCCTATAATCAAAGTTATTATTAATATTCCTAATAATGAAATAACCAATCTTGATTTTTGATTTATCATTCTACATCCTCCTTTTTATGGCCATATACCTTTTAAACCAGCTATATCATCTGCCTCTAATGTTCTCATGCCATATGAATTATTAGTGCTATAATCACTATGGGCATACATTGTTGTTAGAGCGTAATCACCTGGACTTCCTACTGTGATATCTCCAGATGAATAAACATCACCTAGCCCAGCGGCATGACCAAATTCATGAGTTAATATGCCTTGATAATCCAGATAACTGGAGGAACTACCGTTACCCCATGTTCTTTTTGAATTTAATAAAATATCTCCATATGCAGTTGATGAACTTGAATCATAAATATGTGCGCCATTTGCATTAATAGGCCAGCCATATAGAGAAAAATCAATCATTGCAACATGAAAAGTATTATTACCAAAGATTAGTGTAGCGTAACTGGGGACAGTTCCACAGGTAAATTTAAACTTTGCATTTGCTTCATTCCATGTATTAGATGCTGAAATTACAGTATTATACTGTGATGAAGGGAAAGATGAGTGAATAGAATAACTTACATTTGAGCTTGGTGGAATATAACCCAAACGTACCCATGCACTTGCATTACCAATATTTAGTGATATAAACAGTAATGCAGCCACCATTATAACCAAAGTTTTTTTCATGTTTAGCCTCCATTCTCAATTTAACATTATTAATATGTAATTTAAAATATTACATATTAATTGGAATTATAGCATTTTCATTGATATATGTCAAATAACACCATTAAATACATAATATTAAATATGAGGCACCAAAAGACTCTAGTATACATCGAATCATAGGACTTTTGGTATAAAAATTAGATTACTCCATATAAATCTAAAAGGGAAGCAATAACCAGTCCATAAACAAACATAACTTCATGGATTGGTTATTACTTCACTATATATATGTGTGTATGCTGAACTTAACTAAAGTCCCTTTTATAAATACCGATAAAACAGTACCTGCAATAAGCATAGTGGCATTACTGTATAGTTCCTCCAGTCTTCTATCCCCACAATCTACGAACTATACATATTATTACATGATAAATATATGATGTCAATGATACCGCTATATTACATAAACTCCACCATTTGTGTTGTGATTTGTTGACTTGCAATTTCATAAAACACCCATGGCGGAAATACTGTGATGGGCAGTGCCTCACAATATAGGCTCAATAGAGTAATTATCTGTTCTTTTTTTATTTACTGGAAAATATATTATAACATTAGAAGAATGAGTATGTAGATAATATAAAACATGTTTTACATAGTAAAGGGGTAGTGTTATGAAGCTTTCTTTTATAAAAATGGATTGGGGCAGCAAGACAAAATTCATAGTAGGATTAACGGCTGTAGCAGTAATAGTTGTATTAGCTATGTACATAAGTCAATCCTCCGGCATGATATCATCTATCTTTAATCATAATGATGAGCTTAATGATTCTATACAGCAAATCTTTGATAACAGAAATAAAGCAATAGTAGATGGAAATTTGGAGCAGTTAAAAGCCATATATAATATGAACACAAAATATGGGGTATGGGCATACGAACATGAATTCAGAAAGGTGAACTATATACATAACTGGGAGCAGAAGCAAGGGGTAAAATTTATTGATATCCTCCCCACGACTGTAATTAGAAGCAGCAAGCATAATGGAGACAAATATACAGTAAACCTGCTGTGCTCAACGGAGTATAAATATATCTATGAGGATGAGCCCGATGTAATAAACAGCTTTAGAATAGGAACATATCATGTGTTGGATGTTGCATATAACGAGGAGCAGACAATAATCCTAAAGGAATGGTATAAGGATCCCTTTGAGGATTCTCTGAACTTGGAAAATATAAAGGCAGACAGCATAAAAAAATATATATTATCACAAGGCTCCAGAAATGTCTCTGATATAGGCGAAAGAAGGATAAATGCAGTAGAGTATGCTGATAAGTATTGCGGTGCAGCCAGCGACGGTCAAAATGACTATCGATACAATAAAAAATATCGAAACTATAACTCCCAGGGCGGAGACTGTGCAAACTTTGCCTCCCAAATATTATTTGAGGGAGGTAAGTTTAAGAAAAACCGTACATGGAATTATGATGGAGCAGGAGCAACCAAGGCATGGGTAAATGCGGGAGGCTTTAAGGACTATATGCTTAACAGCGGAAGGGCATCACTGATTGCCTATGGAAGCTATGAAAAGGTCTATAAAGCCTCATATAAGCTTTTGCCTGGGGATTTTATCGCCTATGAAAAAAATGGAGATGTAACTCATATATCAACAGTTACAGGTGCTGACTCCAGGGGATACTCTTTAGTTACCTGCCATAATTCTGACAGAAATAAAGTACCTTGGGATTTGGGATTTAGCGGCAGTAAAATCAAGTTTTGGCTGGTGCGTGTTCACTTCTAATTTTTTCATATTATTTGTAGCAGTAACAAACCAATTTAGGATGATATATTAGTAAACAAACATATCATCCTAAATTGGTTTGTTAATTATTAATAACATTGAAAGGGATTTCACAAAAAATATAAATAACATCAAAATCAATGAGTGGCATATTATAATTTCAAATACAATTGATATTGACAAAATTATGAAATTACATTACAATAAAGACATGTATACTTACATTATAAAAATAAAGAGGAGGTATTCAAAGAATGGATAAGAAAAAATTAGGTTTAGTTTTGCTTGTAGTAGCAGCCATGATTTTTGGCTCATTCTCAATCTTCGCTGTGCAAGATAACTGGACATATCTCGGTGCTGAAGGTTACACCCTTGTAGCTACCGGAGAAGAACCAGTTGTTTACAGCGTTGTTCAGGAAGCGGACAAAGAAAAAATCAACAAGGCAATAGACAAAGATGCAAATATAGTTGAAAAGTGGGGAAAAAACAGACCGGATGTTATTACTCCAATAAAAACTAAAAAATTATCATCAAAGAATGCTCTAGCTGACGTTGCTCCTCGTGCATTTGAAGTTTCATATGAAAATAACGGCGAGACCCATAAAGTAAAAATAGACAAGCTTAATGTGAATAAAAAGACTGTATTAACAGTAGCAGATCCAGAATTTTCTGGATTCCCTCATAAGCTTGTAGCTTCACCTGACAGCAAGAAATACCTGATACATACCTTAAACGGACTGTGGATGGTTGACGCTGAAAAAGAAAACGGAAAGAAAATCTCAAAAGACAGTTATAACGGCAAGAGCAGAGTCAAGCTGCAAGAAGAGCTGGCTGCAAGAGCAAACGAAAATGAAGATGGTTTAGTTCCTACTTTATTCTGGAACGAAAATCCTATTTTCAGCCCAAATTCCTCAAAGGTTGTATACATGTCAAACAAGGATTGTACTGATGTAAACGGTATCTCCATGTGGGTATATGATTTAGCGTCTGAAGAAGAAGCAGTTCTAGTAAAGAACACAGGCAATGAGTTCTATATACCTGTTGGCTGGGTTAATGAAAGCCAGCTTTTAGTAAAGAAAATATCAGACAATTATTCATATCAGCTTGTTGATTTAAACGGAAACGTTAAGGAATTAGCATTTGAAGGTCAATACCCAGAAGTTATGACTATAGAAAATGGCGTTATAGTATATACTTCAGATTACAACGTTGCAAACGAAGTGTACATTGCAAGAGTAGAAAACGATAAATTGGTAAACATATACAATAGTTCAGTAAACGGCTTCCTGATACTTAACTCTGCAAGCGTTTGTCCAGATGCTTCAAAAGCTAGCTTTATCTATGGAACAGATGATAAAGGCTTTAGAAAGCTAAGTGTTATTGATTTGGCAAACAAAACAGAGCTAAACATTAATCAAAACAGATTAAAGGGCAAAATTGCCGGAGCTTATGTAAAGTGGATGGACAATGATAGAATATTGGTACATACAGACGAATATCAAAACGGACTTCAACAACTATTCAGCTGGGTGTACAGCATAAAAGGAGGTAAGTAAGATATGAAACAAAAGAAGGCTTTACTTATTATCTTGGTTGCTGCTTTAGTATTGACTCAAGCAATACCTGCATTGGCTTACACATATAATATAGTATTTGACGGTGTTCCGCCAGCTACAGTAAACTGGGGCTGCCCATTGCCAACTTGGGCTACAGTAACAAGCAAATGGAATCAACCTCGTGACACAGGTACTAACCCACACAGAGGAGTTGACCTTGCGGCTACTGTTGGCACAAGAGTTAACGCTGTTTATGACGGCTGGTTAAATGCTCAAATAGGCAGTAACTCCAGTGGTATTGATACTACATTCCAGTTGGATATAAACTCTGACGGAGTAAAAAATGATTCAGCAGTATTCTGTAACTACTATCACCTTAACACAAAAGGGGCTAATGCATACTATAGAAAAGGTGAGCAGGTAGGTACATCAGGTTACCCAAGTGCACCTCACCTACACTATGGAGCAACAAGCGCAAATTCCTACAGTGCTTTATGGTACAGAAACGAAGTTAACTATCGTTGGACAAGCAACTGGAACTATGGTAAAGACCTAGATTCCTTCTCTGTTGTTACCTGGAGCAACAATGTTGCTGGAGCAACAATATACTTCTGCAGCAGCGGAACTAAGTCAGCACCTCAAGAGGTTAGAATATTCCACAGAAAAGCTGGAACTGCTACATGGACTGACGGCGGAACAATGACAGCAGGCAGCAACTACTTATACACCTACAATTTCACTGGCAAATATCCAGCAGGTACAAGCGTACAATGGATGATAAGATTTAAGCGTAATATACCAGTATATTCATATGCCTTTGCACCAGCTAAATTTGACCAGCCAGACCCAAATCCAAACTCAACAGCATATGCATACGCATATGTTACAAATACTATACAGTAACGTAAATGCATATATAAAAGAAGAATCGCACCTCTATTGTTCAGGGGTGCGATTCTTTGCATTGGAGCTACTTGTAGTAAATAACTCTAGTTGATCATATATGCCATGAAGATTCTGTTAAAATGTATATATCTGCTAGGTTTTTCAAATGGTTAATATATTTTTTTAGTTTAACTTGCAAAAAGATATCGCAATGGGCAAACAGAATAGGGGAGTTGGGATTTTGTGCTAAAATTGAGGTTTTAGTACTAGTCTTATTAGGGATTGGTGACTATATGAAAATTCTGTATATATTGTACAATAAATATATAACTACCATCATAAGGAGGAGTTGAATATGAAAAAAATACTTGCTGTTGGTTTTGCTGCGGTATTACTGTTTTCAAGCTGTATGTTTGATGCCGCACAAGCACCATACACTTCAGCGGCATCAAACTTGGCAATCAATATATCTGTAAAGAAGGACAATACTACGAAATTAGCAAACATGGGATGGCTTAACCGTAAACATAAAGAGGAAGTAAAAAAGGAAGCATAAATAAATACTGCTTGGTTATGAAGCTGCCATGTATCTCAGATTATTTGGGATATGTGGCTGTTTTGTTGTGTGGTAAATTGGTGTGTGTGAGAAAAAAACTCATATACTTGCTGAATAAATAAATAGATTAATGTATAATATAATATATTGAGATTTATTTGCGAAAGGGTGGTATCTATGCTGTGCCAATTTACATTTGAGAACTTCAAATCCTTTAGAGATGAAGTAACTCTGGATATGCAAGCTTCAAGTGTTACAGAGCAGGAGGACAAAGTTATTGCTGACAAGGATGAAAAACGCTTTCTGAGAACTGCTGTTATATACGGACCCAATGGGGGCGGAAAATCTACTGTGCTGGAAGCGTTAAAGTTTTTGACACATAAGATAATCAGCCCATATTACATACTGAAAGATGATGAAAGCTATAAAAATAAAAAAATAAAAACAGATTATAAGCCTTTTAAATTCGATGCTGATTCTATAAATAAGCCTACACATTTTGAAATATATTTTAGAACTAATAAGAACGAATATAAGTATAACTTATCAATATATAAAGACAAGATAGTGAGTGAAAGCTTATATAAGAAAGCTATAGGAGGAAGAAAGCCATCCAGTATATTTGAAAGAGAGCAGGAACAAATAATTCTTGGAACTATATTAAAGGATGTAAGAAATAGCGAGATCAGTCCCTCTATTCCTTTTATTACCTTTCTAAAAATAAACTATAATATTACTGTTATAAATGAAGTTTTTCAATGGTTTGATTCATGTGAGTTTCATAACTATAGCAATCCTGAAAGGGAAAGTATTATCCCTTATACTGATGATGAAAAAATCAAGGATACTATAGTTAAAATGCTGCGAGAAATGGATATTGATATAGTAGACTTTAGGTTGCAAGAAGAAGCAGAAGATAAATGGAATATATATACTAAACACAAAATTAAC
Source organism: uncultured Clostridia bacterium (assembly GCA_937930535.1). Taxonomy (GTDB): domain Bacteria; phylum Bacillota; class Clostridia; order Lutisporales; family Lutisporaceae; genus CALGKJ01. The sequence goes on along the minus strand of CALGKJ010000049.1, from coordinate 41,506 downwards.
AACAATCTCGAAGTAGAGCTAAAGCTGCAAGAAGAATCAAATGGTACAATCAAATTATTTGGTTTAGTTCCTTACATACTTGATTGCTTATTAAATGGGAAATTAATGATAGTTGATGAGCTGGATGCAAAGCTACACCCTAAGCTGCTTAGATATATTATTGAAACTTTTAAGAATCCAAAAATAAATACAAAAGCTGCACAGCTTATATTTACTTCACATGATTTGACAACAATGAAAAAGGATATATTTAGACGAGACGAAATATGGTTTGCTTCTAAAAACAGAGAGGAGGCATCAGAGCTTTACTCTTTGGTAGAATTTAGAGATGAAAGTGGAAATATACCAAGAAAGGATGCCACTTTTGACAAACAATACCTTGAAGGTCGCTATGGAGCTGATCCCTATTTGCATAGAATGTTAAATTGGGAGGAATTAGTATGAGTTTAAAGCCTCCTAACCTGTATGTAAAGTTGGTCTACCCAATTTTACATCAGTAATCAATGAAAACAAAGCAAGTCTCAGTAAGTGACCCTCGGCAGACGCAGCTTTATATTCATATTAAGCATAGTGAACTTAAAAAGAAAGATAAAGCGTATGGAATGAAAAAGAGAAAAGAGGGCATAAGAAATATTCAACCTCAATACTATCTTATAGTTTGCGAAGGCAAAAAGACAGAGCCGAACTACTTTGAAGGCTTAAAAAGATTGATTAACGAAAGATATAATAATAGAATTGATGTTAGGGATAATTCAAATACATTGGTCAGCATTGACGTAAAGGGTGAAGGAACAAACACTATTTATTTACTGGAACGAGCTAAAAAGTACGTTGAAGAAAATCCTAATCACTATAGCCATGTATGGCTGGTATATGATAAAGACGATTTCCCGAAAGATGACTTTGACAATACTGAGTTCGCAGCAGATGCGCTTAGTAGTGAATCTACACAATATCATGTTGCATGGTCTAATCAATGTATAGAGCTATGGTTCTTGCTGCACTTTATACCAATGTATTCTGATGTACATAGAGAAGACTATAAAGAAAAATTGAAAGAGTTTATTCCATATGAAAAGAATCTGCCCAATATATTTGATATATTGTATCCCTATGTAAAACAAGCCATAAAAAGGGCTGAAGTTCTTTATGGCATGTACACCGAGAAAATACCATCTAAAATGTCTCCTGCAACAAGAGTTCATGAGCTGGTAGGGGACTTGCTTAAATATCTGGAATAGTTAATATGGTTATGAAAAGTCAATATATAAATTATAGACTCTTGTTTTGATAAAATGAGAGTCTTTTTATTTGGCATTATAGGAAAAATATTTTTATTTTGGAGGTAAATGCTATCGTTTGGCGAATTATGGATTATGAAATTTTAATTAATGAGGTGTTTTTTATGGATGAAGCATTTGAAGGAATAAAAGGGGTTTTTGACAAGCTAACAGAGTTTTTAAATATTTTTGATTTATCCTTTTTTATCTCTGGCTTTACCTGCTTTGGAGCTTTACTATTCTGGTTTGTATATGTGGAGGGAAGAGATTTGCCTGATATTCAAGGAGCATCCAGGATAATAGCTGTTGTATTAACTTGCTATGTGTTGGGGCTTATATGCTTTGCTTTGGGGCGGCAGTTTCAGAAGAGGTATAGCAGTATGAGGCAATATAGAAATTTCGATGATATTTTTATAAAAGCAATAGAGGCACATGGATTAAGGCAAATTGAACCTTATAAGGCGTATTTGGATAGACATAGAGCAAATAATAGAACCACATGGAAACTATATGGTAAACTATGGGCTGGGTTAAGAAATGAGGAAGGGCGAAAAGCTTGTTATGCACTACTAAGCAGATATTGGATGATGGCAGCAACATTTGATGGGCTTGCAGTTGCGGCATTTATTTGGGCAATTGTATTAAATAGATATATATATGTAACTATTGGTATGAAAGCAAAGTGCATTATATATTTTATGCTTTTAGTAATCACAGCCTATATTGTTATAAAAGGCTGTTTTAGGGAAGCTGACCGCTATCAGGAATATCAAATGGAGGAAATCATATCTGTATATGCAGATAAGGAATATTCAAAATAAATTAGTAAAGATGGGGGGATATCTGTTGACGCAAACAAATAATGAAAAAGATAAATTAGAGGCATTAAATAGCAGAAATGATGTAAGAATAGGTGCAAGAATCCTTAGTAAAGAGGAACTAAAAAAAAGACTGGATAACTATGAAAATATTTTCAACCAAATAGACGTAATTAGAGATGTGGCTAAAGAGTTTAACGTTTTGATGAAAAATAAAGATGGTGATAATAAACGGAATAAGCTTTTAAGCGAACGAGAGTTTAACAAGCACTATAATAATATATTCTCTATCTTAGGGGATAGAGGCTTCGGAAAAACTTCTGTGCTAATGACCCTTAAATACATGCTTATGACTGATGAGTTTGGCAGTAAAGAAGATGGGGAGCAAGAAAATAAATGTAATGTAAACAATAAAGATATGTTTTTGCCTGTAATAGTACCGGAGGATATGGAAAACACAAGTGATGTATTGGGTTGGCTAATTGGTTATTTAGGGGACGTTGTTATTGAGCTTGATAAGCAAGTAAAGCTTCATGCAACTAAACTATCCCACGATAATGAAATGGACAAATATTTTGATACTTGTAGAAAATTTAAGGATAAAACATTCAAGACTAGATTTGAAGACCTGCAAACAGCATATGCCAAAAGAACAAAAGAATACAGTGAAATCTTGAAGGATACTTATTCTGGAATAAACGAATATGTTGAAGGAAAAAGTCAAGCCTTAACCAGTGACCAGCAGCTAATGACAAAATTTCAGGAATTTTGGGATGAATTGCTGTTTGTAAAAAGAAAAATTAACGGTATGAGCATAGAACCTTTGTTATTTGTATTCTTTGATGACGTAGATATAAGCACACAAAGATGCTTTGAGGTGCTTAATACAGCTATGCGGTATCTTTCATATCCCAATATAGTTGTTTTTATGTGTGGAGACTATAAAATGTTCTCGGAGACTCTAACAATAGATATCCTGAAAAAGGATGGGCTAATAAACAATGGGATGAAAGAAAGCTACTTATTATCTGGAGAAGAATCTGCATTGGATTTAAGAAAGCAGCTTGCTCGGGATTATCTTATTAAAATGATGCCACCTGCGTATAGATACATACTGCCAGTATATACTGATAAAATGAAAGCTGAATTTACATATACTACAGAAGCGGATAACAGAACACAATCGGAGAACGAGAAGCATTATACTTTTTATGAGCTTTTAAAAGTGAGTTTTGTTAAGGATGATAATAGTAACTTTATGATATTACCGCCTAAAACAGGTGTAGTGACTAAATCTAGTAGAGGAGTTAGAGTAAAACCTAATAAAATCAACGAGCAAAAAGACAATATAATATATTCATTCTTTAAGATTTTTCCAGACAATCCAAGGGGTTTGATGAATGTATATCAATATTTACATACAAAGGTTAAGGACATTCAAAAGCAAAAAAATAAAAAGACAATTTATGAAAATTGGAATGGCTTAGAGTTAAGGCAGCTTCTTAATACCATAGTTGATTCGTCATCTACACTAAGTTTATATAAGGACAGAATAAACCAAGTTATAAATATAGATAAGGAAAAACTTGATAAGTCTTTTATAGGATATGATTATTTATTAAACTTTTTTGAAGAAAGCATAAATATGGAACACATTACTGGTAATGATGAACAGAAGTTGAAGGATGATTATATAACAATTTGCATATTGGCACATTTTTTTGAATGTATTATTTATAATATTTGTCCTAATGATTGGGGAAAAGTGCATGGCAAAAGCATACTATACAATATTCTTAAGAGGTATCAAAATAAATTTTCAATGTATCCTAGAATAGAAAATAATCATAATGCAGTAAAATGGCTTCTTAAGCTGCATGAGTTGATTACTGAGGGGAAAAATACAAAATACTCAAACCTGCTTGATTCTGAAGACAAGAAGCACTATATAAAAATATATTTTGAACAGCTTTTAAAGTTAACTGGAGACAAGGAGGATTTTGTAAGCTTTATGCACGACATTGCTTTAGAGGATTATGAATGGGTAAGGCATAAAATAGATATTATTATGAAGCATGCTGGAGGAGAACGATTAATACTAAAAATAAAGAAAAACGAACTAATTAAAAAGCTTTATAATAAATATGAAATTGAAAATATACAAAGTCATCATAAGGAAGTTATATCAAGCATTATACAGGAGTCAGATTTGAGTAAGTATATTGATAAAAGTATATATAATCAAGAAGAAAATTCTGCTGGTTTAGAAATTAGCAAAAATATATCTAAGAAATTTGAAGAATACATAAAGAATGTAAGAATAAGTAATGGCATGGATCTAGACGGTATAATTGATGAGAGAAGTAAATACTCAAAAATTTATAGTTATCTCCTTAAATTAGATTCAATAATCGAGAAACTTAGATTCTATGATGAAAGTAAAGAAATGATTGAGACTCGAGACACTAATTTACTACTACAGATATTTGGCATAGAAAATATTAGTGAATATAGTGAAGTTGATTTCGAAGATAGTATTAGTCGAATTGTTTCTGAAGAGGATTTGTATGAATTATTTTTTAAAAACGGCGATCTAGAAAAAATTATAAGTGCTATTGACACAGAGGTTAATTATCCTAATAGAAAATCCCTTTGGAATGATGCTATGAGAAATCGAATTATATCTTATGACTTTGAAGATGGAGTAGAAGATGAGAATTATAAGCATTATCATTATGAACAAAACATATCCGACTACTTAAAACGAAAGAACCTCCCTGAAGTATATGAGAAAGTGTTTGATAGTTTTTGTAGCAAAAATAATAAAGGTTATATCTTAAAACTAAAAACAAGTATCAGCGGTCGTATGGAAGATACGCTGAAAGAATATTTTGATAGTATGCTATATCTACAAGATTTAAAAGAAATATATAACATTTCTAGAACTATAGCAGAGCACTACATGCTTATAGAAATGATTAATGATTTACATAAGTCAATTAATAAAGTAATTGATGAAATAAATTCAATATTAGGTGATATGTATAGCACTGTAAAAAAATTAGAAACATACAGTGATTTAATGGACTTTGATACAGAACTTGTGAAACTAATAGCTAATTTGGTGGCATATAAACAAGGTAATGACTTTGAAAATACTAATGAATTTATAAATGAGCTGAGTACTTTGGAAGATAAGAAGCCAATAATTGAAAGTAAAATACGTAAATTTTCAGAGTTATCAGTTTTTGTGCAAATTAATAATAATAGATATTTCAAATATATGCTAGATAATAAAAAGGATATACCTGCCCTAAATCAATTATTTGACTTTCATAATTATATAATTAGTGATATTAAGATTAAATACTTACAACTAAACTATGAAGTAATAATTGATATAGAGATATTTAGAGAATTAGAAAAATATATAGGGATAGTGCCGGATATTACAATAATATTAAAAACAAAAAATAACATTATTAAGGCTGCTGATTTAGAAAAGATAATTGACGATATTGTGTTTGCAAGAAAAAATGCACATTTATTGTTTGAAGAAGATGATGATAATATTAAATCTCCAAAATCTAAAAAAAATGAGATAGGTGAAGAAGAACTTTGGGATATAGAAGAAAAATTAAAATCATGCTTTGATTATTACGATTATAAAGTACAAAAGATCATATTGAGAAACCAGTTAGAAAAAATATCAGTAGGACATATATTAGTATCGGCAATGATTGAGATTTCTAATATGAAAGTTGATGAGGGCTTCTACAAATTATTTAAGGATTTAAAGCAGGATTTGCTGGAGCATGGGAAAAATACATTGCTACAAAGCTACTTACATGAATACAGAGATGAAAGCAAGTAGGTGAAATACAGTGTTTAGAAACAAAATGGATTTAACCGTTAAGCTGTGTACCCTACCCTTTACAGAGTTTAAATTCTACTTCGAAGATTATCTGGAATGTATAGCTGATACCGATAAGGAGAAAGACCGAAAACCTCATTTTAAGAAAATACATACTATCGTACATAAATCCCAACGAATATACAATCTTGACCAAGTAAATCTGCTGATATCAAAGTTCTACCCGCATAAAAAACTTGATGAATATTATAAAAAAACCAACAGTATATCTGGATATTACTTAGAAATTATTAGTCGGCTTTCAAAGGCATTCATAACCCATAGAAACGGCAGTGTTGCCTTAAAATACTGGGAAAGTGAAGCGGAAGAGGAGCTATTTGGTCCATACAAGGGCATAAATAAAGTAGCACTCTGGAACTCCTTTAACCGTATGTTTACTACAGACTTACTTGCTGTGTCCTATTTATTGGATAATGAGATGGAAGATGAGAGATTTCTCAAGGGCTACTACTCACAGCTTATGCTGGCAGATATACAGCTTGAAAATACTTTAAAAAAGGGAGTGGCAGAGAATCACCTTCATGCTGGTGCAGGAATAAACTTCTATATTAAATGGCAGGATTTAATGAATCTTACTGATAAAAACGAGGACGATTATAAGCGAGAGCTTTTTAATGATCATATAATAGACAAGCATAAGGACTTACATAAATATGTAATGGTGATGGCACTTGTAAGAATGGTAATGGCTGATTATCTTCAGAACAATAGTGATAATCAGGATTTTTACAAGGACTATGTAAAAAAACTTAAATGCGTTGAAAAAAATCAGGATGATGAATATGAGGAACCCTCGCCAACTGGTAAGTATGTATATGATTTAATAGACTTTATATATCATGGCAAAGAAGTGGAGCTAGGTAATATCCTTAATAGATTTCAGGATATAAAGAGAGAGCTTGGAATAATGGAGGAGGAAGGGGATGAACCCCTAAGAAAGGATATAATCTCTCACATTTTTAAACCCTACAAAGCAATAGATACAGTGGCTGAAAATATACTGCTGTTTAAGGCTTTAAGATACATGAAGGCTAATGGGCAGGACATATTCTTTAGTAAAGTATTCTGGCAGTATATCAGGGTAAAAAATGAAGTATTCCAATGTGATGTGCAAGGTAATCTAATAAGGGGATTGGATAATTTTCAGAACTACTATTACAGATCGACAGAAGTAGATTACAGCAGTGATGTTGACTTCTGGAAAATGATTATTAAGAATCAGATGCAGAATAAAAATTTAAAAAAGTTGGAGTTAAGAACTTCCCCTGGAATGGATAAGAGTAAAAATAAAACTAAAAAGTATATAAAAAAAATTCTGCGAGCCTTTTTTCAAGTATATAAAGAGCTATTAGAAGAAGAAAGAGAAAGATTTGATAATGTATACATAAAACATAGCACAACACCAACTATAGGAATAGTATTTCACTTTATAAAAGCACTTGATGAACAAGGCTCTGACAAGTGCTGGCAGAATTATAACAATACAAATAATAATGAGCTTTATTTCAGAGAGCTTCAAAACCAGTATAAACAGCAGGCAGCGGCTATTAATGAGCTTAGGGAGACTATACCATATCTATCAGAGTACATTGTAGGCATAGATGCCGCAAGCCTTGAAAATAATACTGAGCCTTGGGTTTTCGCACCGATATATGAAGAAATACGAAATAGTAATACTAATAAGCTTATAAACTTAAATACGGATATGCCTATAAAGCATCTGGGCTTTACTTTCCATTCGGGAGAAGACTACCGACATTTGCTTACAGGGTTAAGGAGGATAGATGAAGTAATAGAACATTTTAAATTTCATGCAGGTGACAGAATAGGGCATGGAATAGCCTTGGGGGCAGATGTAGAGAGATGGATTGACAACAATAGAGTAATAATATTACCTCGACTGGAGCATCTGGAAAACCTTTTATGGCTTTGGGGACTATATAAATATGGCAAAAGCTTTGACGGCTTTGATGTAGAATATCTGGAGCGGAGTATAATGGAGCAGGCAAAAAAGATATATATAGCAATGGAGGGCATAACTGTATACAATCTTTGGGAAGCGTATAGGAATAAGTTTAAGGTGTTTGAAATAGTAGATAAATATAAATCCATAGATGTAAATGTAGATAAAAGTTGCATAAGAGAGATTTTTTGTATAAATGCAAATTCCCAAGACAAAATCATATGGAATGAAGAAAAGTTGACCCATGCACAGCATTGCAAGTGTTATCTTGAAAGAATGTTAGAACCCATACAGCTAGAAATCAAAAGAGAAGATAAAGCCCTGCTTGAATTTATACAGCAGATAGTTACAACTAAAATAAGCAGAGAAGGAATCGTAGTAGAAACAAACCCGACTTCAAATACTGCAATAGGTGAAATAGACAATATATATGAGCATTATGTATACAGGCTAAACAGCAGAGGACTAAATGGAGATGCTAACGTAGAGGGTGGCGTAATAGTTACCATTAACTCTGATGACCCCTCGGTGTTTAATACTAACGTAAGTAATGAGCTGTCTTATATTTTCTATTCACTTTTAGAAAAGGGATATGCCAGAGAGGACGCATTAGCTTGGATTGACAGGGTAAGGGACTACGGAATGAAGTCCAGCTTTGTGGATGACAGGGAATTAAGGTTATCGGAAAGGATAGAGGAAATATCCCGCATATTAGAGGCACTAAAATAATAGTATATTAAGTAAACACTATACAGCAGCAAATAATTGCAATGTATAGTGTTTTAACATTCGGCAAAAAATGTTTATTTACAACCGTCTGCTTACCCACTAAAATTAAGATAAGATACTACAAACATTTAGGGGGCGTTAAATTGAGAAAGCTATCCATAATAATTATAATTGCACTTGCACTGCAATTATGCCTGCCAGTATTCGCTGACGGTTTGAAAATCGGAACTGACATAGGTGATGTTCTTTCTACTGATATTGTGGCGCAGATAGATGGATATGAGATACCGTCCTGCAATGTGGACAACAGCATGGCAATAAGGGCTGCGGATTTAAAATATTACGGCTTTGACGTATACTGGGATGCGGCTAACAGGGCGGTTATAATTAACCGTAATTATGATAAGGTAATAAGCCCCCTTAAAAAAGAAGCAAATGGAACTGGCGTAATAGGGGAAAAAATAGGGGATGTACTGTATACTGATATAAAAACATACCTTGATGGAGAGCTGGTGCAGTCCTTTAATATGAACGGAAGTACTCTCATATACTTCCGTGAGCTTAAAAGATTTGGCGATCTAGAGTGGAATGCAGAAAAAAGAATGGCCAGCCTGAAGCTGAATCAATTGATCGGAATTGAAATCGAAATCAAGGATCCGGTATTAGAGAAAGCTATAAGAGATGAATTAGGTATACGAGAAGGTATAATAACTACTGAGGATGCAGAAAATTTACACTTGCTAAATATATACGATGAGAATATAGAGTCCCTTGAGGGAATCGAAAACTTTGTTAACCTTAGTATGCTGACTATCAGTAAGGGAAATGTAAGTGATTTGAGTCCTCTGAGTACTCTTGTGCAAATGAGCAGTATTAGTATATGGAATAACAATATAGTAGACATAACACCTTTGAAAAATATGAGCAAGCTTCAGATTCTTCATCTGTATGGAAATAAGGTTAAGGATATAACGCCGCTGAAGAATTTATTAAAACTAAAGCAGCTTGGGCTTGGTGCGAATAACATTGATGACATTAAAGCCATAAGCGGGCTGAAAATGTTAGAATATCTGAATTTGGAAGGCAACGCTATATCTGATATAACTGTAGTTAAGAATATGAGCCAATTGAGGTATTTGGGCATAAACGGAAATAAAGTAAGAGATATCAGTGTCCTCAAAGGTTTAAAGAAACTTGAATATCTTGACATTGGCTATAACATGATTAAGGATATTTCGGCTGTAGAATATCTTACTGAGCTGAACCATCTATATGCTGAGGATAATCCAATACTTGATGCAAAACCATTGGAAAGCTTATCGAAACTGGAAAGTCTAGGCATATATGAAACGGATGAGATTGATAAGGCAATAGCTATTTCCGATAAGCTTAAGGAAATACTAAGCACGGTCATAAGGTCTGGTATGTCAGACTACGAAAAAGAGCTGGCATTGCATGACTATATTGTCAATAATACAAGGTATGATTATCAGAATTATCTTGATGGAACTATACCAGATGACTCTTATTGGCCTTATGGAATTTTGATTAATAATACAGGGGTGTGCAATGGGTATGCATATACAATGAAGCTGCTGCTCAATCTGGTAGACATTGAATGTATGGTAATATCAGGAGAAGCCAATGGCGGCGGACATGCATGGAATATAGTAAAGCTGGGCAATGAGTACTATCATCTGGATGTTACTTGGAATGATCCTGTAAACTGGTATTATTACGGTGGAGATATATTGTCCTACGATTATTTTAATATAACCGACGAACAAATGGCTAAGGATCATACTTGGAATAAATCCTTATATCCCGAATGTAACGGGGTGCTGTATAGGTATCAGGGCAGCTTGAGGTAAGCAATAATAATTTCATAGCTGATGAATGAGATAAGAAGTGAGGTCGGAGATATGAACAAAAAAACCTTAGCAGTAGTTACTTTTTATATAAATTCCGGGGAATTTTACAGTAAGCAGATTACAAACATGTTTCATGATTCTTTAAATGTAAAAACCTACTGCTTTGAAAATGGAAGTATCGAAGAAGGGATAGATGCAGACCTTATATTGATACTATCCTACTCATTATTTGAGGCAGTCAAGAAGCATGTATCAAATAATAGCGAAATAATTGTTGCAAACCGTACCTTATCTAAGGATGATTTTAATAAGCTGAAAAAACTGGCAGAGGGTACAAGGGCGATGCTTGTAAATGTAAGTGCTGAAATGAGTATGGAGACAATCTCATTGATTTACCAGCTAGGGGCAAGACATATTGATATTACACCATACTACCCGGGGATGGAGAATAGTACTATGCTGGATATTGCTATAACTCCGGCTGAGCTGAAATATGTGCCGTCATATATCAAGCAGATTATTGATATAGGAAACAGGATGTTGGACATAAGCACCATAATGGATATAGCAGTAAAGCTGGAGCTGGATTTTATACTGGACAGTAAAAGCGTATTGGAATACACAAAGCATATTGCTCCCATCAGCTATGGCTTGGAAAAAATGATTGGAACTACAAATATGCTGGAAAGTCAGCTTAATATTCTGCTTCAGGTCTTTGATGATGGCGTTATAGGTGTAGATAGAAACGGAAAAATAATAAGCTTTAATGAAAACGCTGAAAAGATTTTGGATATGAGCAGGGAAAGAGTATTCGGGAAAAAGGGGGAGGAGCTATTTCCCCAAATACCCTTTGGTTATACTTTGAATACAAAAAGCCCTATTAAGGAAAAGATGATAAAATACAACGGCTACGATGTTATTGTTTGTGTATTGCCTATAACAAACTTTAATACGATATATGGTGCGGTATCTGTAATAAAAAGATTCAGTGATTTGGAAAAAAAGCAGCATAAGCTGAGAACACAGCTTATTGGAAAGGGACATTGTGCAAAATACAGCTTTGACGACATCCTCGGAGCCTCCCAAGGTATAGTAAAGGCGAAAAATATTGCCGCCAGAATGTCAAAATCAGATTCTTCAATATTAATTATGGGGGAAACAGGTACTGGCAAGGAATTATTTGCACAAGCCATACATAACTGCTCTAAAAGAAGCGAATACCAATTTGTAGCCATAAACTGTGCGGCACTCCCTGAAAGCCTTCTGGAAAGTGAGTTGTTTGGCTATGAGGAGGGTGCATTTACAGGAGCAAAAAAAGGCGGAAAGCCAGGACTGTTTGAAATGGCTCATATGGGAACCTTGTTCCTTGACGAGATAGGGGAAATACCTTTGGCTTTGCAGGCACGACTTCTTCGGGTATTGCAAGAACGTGAGGTTATGCGAATCGGAGGGGACAGCATAATAAAGGTGGATGTAAGAATTATTGCAGCAACTAACAGGGATTTAAAAAATTTGGTTGATAAAGGATTATTCAGAAGAGACTTATATTTCAGACTTAATGTATTGCCCTTAAGGCTTCCTTCTCTAAGAGAGCGGGTGGAAGATATTCCCTTATTAATAGAGAATATAAAAAAGGATTTCACCGCAGATTTTGAGTTGTCAGAGGATGCGGCTGGTGCATTTCTTAAGCACAGCTGGGATGGAAACATAAGAGAGCTTAGAAACTACATAGAGTATCTGGCAAACCTTGATACTAAGCAAATTAGCTTAAAGGATCTGCCCTTTGATTTCAAAGTGCCATGTAAAAGTGAAGACATGAGTGAGGAACAGCTGCAAGTATTCGACAGATTTATCAATTATATAAGGTATGACACTTTGAAATATCAGTTTGTATTAGAGCAGCTTGATTTGGCTTATAAGGAATTTAAAAAAACAGGAAGAAGAAGTATTGTGGAGGCTGCACGAAATAATAATATTCACTTGACTGAGCAGGAGGCTAGGAGGGTTTTGCTGGAGCTTGAGGGGTTCAAGCTTGCTGCTATTTCTACAGGACGTGGAGGGACTAAAATAACAGAGCTGGGAAAGGCTATATTGAGAAAGCTATTAAAGGGTTAAACGGTATACCAATAATACCATTTAACCCTTTAATATATTATTTGCTTATTAAAAAAGCAGTATTAATAGGGAAGCAACCACAAAACTTAACCTATTCATAAGCTGGCTATTGCTTCCCTTCTAGGTTTTTAGCATGGAATAATTAAGTTTAAGCTAAAAACCCTATACCTTAAATAAACAGTAAGAATTGTATTGGCATAAATATTGCAAGTATGTATAACATTCGAAATATTAAGAAAATTGGGGGGTGTTTTCAATTAGACCGCTAATTGGAGTTACAACTTACTTTGTGCATGATAGGGAACTTAATAACAGCAGACCCAGAGGCTTGCAGGGGCAGGATATGCTTATGTCTACAATGGATTATTCCAGATGCTTAGAGCTGGCTGGAGGTATTCCTGTTGCAATACCGGTTTTGCAAAGTGATGAATTTATAGATGATATAGCCAGCAGACTGGATGGATTTTTATTTTCCGGCGGTCCTGATATATGCCCTATTTATTACGGCAGCGCAGTCAAATATGGAATGGGACTGGCGGTTCCAGAACGAGATGAGTTTGAGCTTAAGCTGCTAAAAAAAGTACTTGAGCTTAAAAAACCAGTATTCGGGATATGCCGAGGCTTTCAATTAATCAATGTTTTATTTGGTGGTACACTGCATCAGGATATTAAGGAAAGTCGTATAACCGAGCTTGAGCATGTAGGGAAAATGGCTCCAAAGCACTATAAGAGCCACAAGGTAAACATTCAAAAAGACAGCAAGGTTTTTGAAGCATACAAAACTAATGAGCTTATGGTAAACAGCTTTCACCATCAAGCTGTGGAGAGGCTCGGACAGGGACTTGTGATAACTGCAAAGGCAGAGGACTACATAATAGAAGCCTTTGAACATAAGGACTATGATTTTCTGGTGGGAGTTCAATGGCATCCAGAAATGATGGCTGAGGTATATGATGAACAGCTTTCAATATTTAAGCTGTTCGTAAATATAACTATAGAGAAACAACTTCAAAAGTAGATTTATCCAGTTGTTTCTCACAAAGAGATTAGCAACTCTTAACGAAAAGTATTTTGAGTTTTAGAGTTGGTTATCTATAAAACAAACAAAGGAGGAAGGTAAATGGAGAACGTTGTACACTTTGGTATTATTTCTATTTTACCAGCAGTAGTCGCTCTAGGATTGGCAATATGGTCAAAAAGAGTAATAGAATCACTGCTGCTGGGTATTCTTACAGGCGTGGTGATGATTGACGCACAGGCAAATGGTCTGGGACATGCATTATTAAATTCTATAATCAATATGTTTAATGCAATTGCCGGACATGCGCCAAACAAAGAGGCAGGGCTTGCGGGAATGGGACTCGTAAAAAATGCAGGCAGAGCTGAAGTAATTATTGTTGTATTATTGCTAGGTGCATTTATTACGATACTTGATAGATCAGGCGGAGCTTTTGCTTTCGGAGAATGGCTTTCAAAAAAGGTTACTACAAAAAAAGGAGCACAAAATGCTACGGCAGTTATGGGATGTGCACTATTTACAAGTGCGTATTTCAGCTCACTGGCAACAGGTACGGTTTTCAAGCCAATATATGATAAAATGAAAATATCAAGAGCCAAGCTTTCCTTTATACTGGATTCAACCTCGGCTCCAATTAACACTCTGATACCTATTTCGGGATGGGTAGCTTATATGGCTACACTAATGACAGATAACATTCCAGAGGTTACTGATGGGGTTAAGGGCTTGGTTATGACAATACCCTTTAACTTCTATTGTATAGTACTTTTGATAATGGTTTTCTTAATGGCTAACGGAAAAATAAAGGATTTCGGTCCTATGAAGGCTGCGGAGAAAAGAGCTAATGAGGCTGATGAGATTCAGGATGCAGTGCAGAAGGAAGCGGCAGCGGCAGCTTCATATAGAAAAGGTACAGTATCCGATATGTTGTGGCCTTTAGGTGTTTCTGTACTTATGCTTGTGGTTCTCGGACTTTGGAATTACACCCTGCCTAATATAATCAAAGACATTCCAAAGCTTCCTCTAGGTGGAAATCAAATGCTAATAATAAGCTTCTCTGTGGGCTTGATAGTTGCATTTGTTAAATACACTATGAGCAGGCTTATGACTTCCAAGGAGTTTTTGGATGAAGCCTTGGAGGGTACAAAGTCAGCAATTATGGGCGGTATGATAATTATATTGGCGGTAACTCTTGGTGATATACTAAGAACAGCAGCACCCGAAGGAACAGGAGCTGCACAATATTTGCAGCAGGTTGCAGGCGCAGTAATACCACAGAGTATAGTGCCATTTGCAGTATTTTTGCTTTCCTCCTTTATGGCATTTGCCATGGGTACATCCTGGGGAGTATGGGCTATAATGATGCCTATTGCTATTCCTTTGACTCTTGCAACTGGCGGCAATGCATTCCTTGCGGCAGCGGCAGTATTATCGGGAGGTACGTTTGGCGACCATTGCTCACCTATATCAGATACCACAATAATGTCCTCGCTGGGAGCGGGCTGTGACCACATGGAGCACGTTAATACCCAGCTTCCATATGCTATTACAGCGGCAGGCGTAGCTTCTGTATTATTCTTAATAGCTGGTTTTATATTTTAATACATAACAAGCTTAATATTATAGATAACCAACTCTAAAGCTTGGAATACTTTTTTCTCTATAGTACTACATAATAAAAAACACCTGTTCTGAAAAACCTTCTGAACAGGTGTTTTTTATTTAGGGCTTATGTTTTTAAGGGGACTGGGATGAATGTAGAACTAAACCAAAGATACTCTTTGTTTAAATTGTGTAAGCAGCCATTCTTCATTTGAATTATTAAAAGAAACGCAGTAAATTTTAGTCAATCCATCTATTTCTTCTGTGTAAATATTTGCATCCATTTTACCAATATCTTTCCACCATTCATATCGTACCTTTGTGTTGTCTGTATTTTGCTCCTCACATCTGACGAGGGCTTGTCCGTTTTGCGATAATAATATTCTTTTCGACACTATTATCCCTCCTGTGATATAAAACTAACAATAAGTTAATGCTTAATTACTTATATTATTATTATACCACTTGTCAAGAAAATATCAATAAGAATATATGAAAAATGACAAATATATGTAATGCTCTGTTACTGGAAATTTGTAAATAATATATGATATAGCATTTGATAGTAGGCAACATCTAAACTTATGCTTATTTTATGCAGTGATAGTTATTAATAAATATAGAAAGTAATAAATAATTTACATTGTTTAAATTCTTTCGTCTGCTTTCTATCAAATATAAATAGTGTATCGTATCTGCGGCTATGTAAAATCTTTATCACTGTTTATATAGTTATTGTAAACGCAACTAATGGATATATTATAGATAACCAACTCTAAAACTCTAAATACTTTTCGTTAAGAGTTACTAATCTCTTTGTGAGAAACAACTGGATAAATTTAATTTTGAAGCTGTTTCGCTATAGTGTATATATGATATATTAAGGATTATATAGTAAAATGCGAAGGATTTCATATAGATAATTTAATGGGAGGGGCATAATAATTATGATTAAGCTTGCAATTATAGGAGCTGGAAATAGAGGCATGGAGGTTTATGGGGAGCTGGCACTTAAGTACAGCGGTGATGTTAAAGTGGTTTCGGTAGTCGAACCAGATGATTTTAAGAGAGAGGAATGTGCCAGAAGACACTCCATACATAAAGAGCTTTGCTTTAAAGCCCATGAGGATTTTTTTAAGAAAGATAGGTTAGCTGATGCAGTAATAATTGCCAACCCAGATAAGGAACACTATGAGCCTGCTAGGCTTGCAATAACAAAAGGCTATAATGTGCTTTTGGAAAAACCAATGGCTGTAGATGCGGAGGAAGTAAGGGAACTAACCTTGCTGGCAAAGGCACATCCCGATAGAATTCTGATGGTAAGCCATGTACTTAGATATACACCATTTTTTCAGGAATTAAAAAAGCTTATAGATAGTAATCGGATAGGTAAGCTTGTTAGCATACAGCACAATGAAAATATCGGGTATTACCACTTTGCTCACAGCTATGTAAGAGGAAACTGGCGCAGGGTAGCTGAGTCAAGCCCCCTGATACTTGCTAAAAGCTGTCACGATATGGATATATTATTATGGTTGACACAAAGCAGATGCACAAGAATAGCTTCCTTTGGAGGACTTGCATATTTTAAAAGCGAAAATGCGCCGGATTATGCGGCACATAGATGTATAGACTGTAGAGGAATAAAAAGCTGTCCATACTCAGCATACAGTATATATAGGGAGCCAGACAAATGGCCCTCCAGCGTTGCAGCACCATCTAAAACACAACAGGAGCTGGAGCGAAATCTAAATGAAGGTCCATATGGAAGATGCGTATATTATTGTGACAACGATACAATTGACCATATGTCAATGATAATGGAATTTGAAAACGGAGTAAGTGCGGTATTTAATTTGTCGGCATTCACTGCTAACATAAGCCGCACAATAAAAATTATGGGAACCCACGGAGAAATCAGAGGAGATATGCACAAAAACGAAATAGAAGTATCTATATTTGGTAAAGAAACAGATATTATTATCCCAGAGGTTGTACAAGGAGGGCATGGGGGAGGGGATTCAAAGCTTTTTGAAGGCTTTATAAACAGCTTAAAGGACAATAAACATAAATCCCTAACATCCTTCGAGCTTTCAGCAGAGAGCCATCTTATGGCATTTGCAGCAGAGGAGTCCAGAATTGCAAAAAAGATTATAAATATGAGTGAGTTTTATAGATAACCAACTCTATAACAACAGAAGTTTATTGGAGTGACTCATGTACTGGGAACGGCACTGGGTCGCTCCTATAGTTATGTACAAAGAGCTTGTTGAGCTGCACATATTAAATGAATCAAAACCTATTCAAGCTTATTTAAAATTTCAATACCCAAATCAACTGTTCTTTCTTCTCCCATAAGTGAAAGTACAACTTTAGCGCGCTTTTTCCTTTTATCTATTTTTTTTATAATTCCTTCAAATCCTTGCAATGGACCTGAAACAACTCTGACATTCGAGTTCTCTATATATATTGAAGAATATTCCACAGTATCATTAAAGCCAATAAGCTTCAGAATAATTTCTATTTCTGTTTTATCAATTTTCGAATAGTACCTATCGGTGTTTAATATTCTTATTAATTTAGGAATATTCTTTATGATATAGTATTTTTCAACATTCATATTTGTTTGTATTAGTAAATAACTAGGAAACATTTTTCTTGTAACATGAAAAATTCTGCCTTCACGTCTTTCGGTTAGTTTTCTTTTGGGTATTATTGAGCGCAAAACTGAATCATCGAAATGAACTTGAAGCTGCTTTTGAACGAACTCCTCTTTTCCTGATTCTACAAAGACAGCATACCAATCCATCTTTATTACCCCTTTACATATTGATTATAGTACTATTTTACTTTATGACAATGTAATTGACAAGGATAGCTTTGTTATAGATTAGCAACTCAAAAAGCTTTTTGTTAAGAGTTGCTAATTTCTTTGTAAGAAACAACTGGAAAAATTTAATTTTGAAGATGTTTCTCTATAGTATATATATTCATACTTTTGCCGTGATTTTATCGCCTGCAATAATTGACTTACACTACTCGATATTATACAATAGGAATAAGCAAAAATTTGTCGAATTATGATGGAATGTGTCAATGTTTATAGCTTTCCAAATTGCTTACAACATAATACGTTTCGTACTTACATTAAGAGTTTGGCAATTGTAACATTTCATAATTTGAATATTTCTCAAATTTTCATGAAAAACCTATAAAACAATGTCTGTTATATTTACGCATTGTACTGTTAGAGAAATAATCTAAATTTGAAAATCATGTTATTTCCGCAAATAGATTACTGACTATTGACGAAAAATGCTTCGGCATTTAAATTTGGCAACATATAGTAACCTGAGTAAATCTAGTCGTTGTTTCGGCACGTTGGAGAAGCAAAGGGGACATATTTTAATAGTTGTAGTGTACGATCATTGTACATGAATGGGGAGAGCTATGCTTTAACCATCATATACAAAATAATTAAGAAGCGCTTTTTTATAAGAATTTAGTGCTTCTTATTTTTTATACATAAATACAATTTCATGGAAATTTCTATTATCATTATTATAATTATCATTATTGCAAAGGAGATGCAGCATGAAACTATTTTGTATTCCTTATGCGGGTGGTTCTGCTTCCAACTATACAAGATGGAATAAGTACCTGCATAATTCAATAAATTTATATCCAATGGAGTTAGCCGGAAGAGGAATGAGATACAGCAAACCACTGTATAATTCAATTAATGAAGCAGTAGATGATTTGTACAATTTAATAAAGGGTGAACTAAATAACGAACCCTATGCTTTTTTTGGACACAGTATGGGAAGTCTGCTTGTGTATGAATTAGGTATTAAAATTATAGAGAAGCATAACAGTCCTGTACATGTTTTTGTTTCTGGGGGTACAGCTCCTCAAGCTAGGGTTAAGACAAAACCTACTCACAATCTTCCTCTTGAGGAATTTAAGAAAGAAATATTAAGATATGAGGGAACTCCTGCTACTTTTTTTGATAATAAAGAGTTATTGGACTTGTTTTTGCCAGTATTGAGATCAGATATAAAAATAATGGAGGAATACGACTACCCTTATAATAGGGTGTTTGAGCCTTTTAAATGTCCTATTTCAGTATTCCATGGCAAAACCGATTTTCACGCACCAAGCTCAACAATCAGTGAATGGAGAAAGCTAACTACTGAAGATTGTAGAATCTATCCTTTTGAAGGAGGTCATTTCTTTATTCACGATTATGAAGAAGAAATAGTGGAAATTATTAATCAAACTTTAATAGGATTTTAACAAAGCGGTGATAGGATTTTTAGCTTGGTATAATTTAAGTTTTAAGCTAAAAACCCTATATCAATAATTAATAATATTAAAAAATAGTAACGGATTGGTTGTGATGAGTAATGAATAAAAATAATATAAAGCAAGCTGATAATTCAATAGATAATTATAAAGTATTGGCAATTGCAGCCACCTTTGTTGCTGACCCAATCCAAGAGTATGTAGCTTGGTGGAGTGAAAAATTCGGATACAAAATCAAAATAAATTTTGCTCCGTATAATCAAGTTTTTCAATCTCTTTTAGATCCAGACAGCATTATATGTAAAAATACAGATCTAAACTTAATGTTGGTAAGATTTGAAGATTGGATTAGGGATTTAGAAGCAAGTGAAGAGGAAAAGCTTGAGGCTATCGAAAATAATTATAAAAAACTAACTGAAATTATAAAAACAAAGGAAACACCGTGTATTACTGGAGTTTTTCCTGTTTCAACAAGCCTTGGTCTAAGCGAACAAATTATTAAATACATTAAAGAACTAAACAAAAGATGGATCAAAGACTTAAAAGACTTAAAGAATGTAACTGTTTTAGATTTTAATGAAGCTGCTGAGCTATACAGTATACAAGAAATATTTGATCCTATAACGGACAAAGAAGGGCATATACCCTTTACTGATGAATATTATGCCGCTGCTGGCACCCTGATAGCAAGAAAGATAGTTTCCATAATGTCCAATCCATTTAAGGTTATAGCATTAGATTGTGATAATACCTTATGGAAGGGGATTTGCGGAGAAGACGGTGCTTTAGGTGTGGTTATAGATGAACCGTATTTAGAGCTACAAAAGTACATAATTCAAAAGCATGATGAAGGTATGCTTATAGTATTGTGCAGTAAAAACAATGAAGCAGACGTGTGGGAAGTGTTTGATAATAACCCTAATATGCTTTTAAAGAAACATCATTTAACTGCATGGCAAATTAACTGGGAACCAAAGTCGGGAAATTTATTGCAGTTAGCAGCAGAATTGAACTTAGGTATAGATAGTTTTATTTTTATAGATGACAGCTTAGTAGAGTGTCATGAAGTAACGCAAAATAGACCCGAAGTATTAACTATCCAGCTTCCTGAGAATATAAAACAGTTACCGTATTATTTAAAGCATATATGGGCATTTGATAAAGAGAAAATTACTGAGGAAGACAGAGTAAGAACCAAATCATACCAAACAGAAAAGCTAAGAAAAGAAATACAAAGTTCAAGTAAGACTTTAGAGGATTTTTTAAAAGAACTCAGCCCTAAAATATATATAAATGAAATTAATAACGAAACCTTAATGAGAGTTTCACAGCTGACACAAAGAACAAATCAGTTTAATTTAAGTACAATACGGAGAACTGAGGATGATTTGCTGGAGCTGATAAGCCATTCAGATACTAAATGCTGGACTATACAGGTGCTTGATAAGTTTGGTGAATATGGCTTAACTGGTGCAGTCATAATGAAAGAAATGGATGATAGTATTTTTATAGATACATTTCTTTTAAGCTGTAGAGTGTTAGGAAGAAGAATAGAAGATGCCATATTAGTAGAGTTAGGCAAGTATTGCAGAGAGAACGGATTTAAAAAAATTAAAGCTGTATTTATTCCAACGAATAAGAATCAACAGGTAAAAGCATATCTGGAAAAGAATAATTTTTACATAGTTGAAGAAAGAAGCAATAGTACTCTTTATGAAATAAATACGGCGGATATAGAACATGAGTTAAGCTTTATAGAGTGCTATTACGGGGTTCAGCCTGTAAAGCTTAATAAAACAGCAGACAACAATGCTCTAGCGTGTGAATTAGATCACATAGGAGTTGAAGTCAGCGACTTAGAAGCTATTAAACAGTATTATAACAAAATTGAATACTCATGTACTGATACAGTTTTTGATCCATTACAAAATGCATATCTATCCTTGTGCAGCAGAAAAGAATTCGACACTATTGAACTAGTTAACTTCCATGAAAATAAAAGGATATCAAAGGGTGTTGATATTAAGCTTAACAAGCCCTACCATATTTGTTATAGAGTTAAGGATTTCAATGAATTTATAAGCAGTCTTGATGAAAACCAAATATCTTGGGAAATCATCAAAGAACCTACACCAGCAGTTCTTTTTGATTATAAAGAAGTTATGTTTATATTTGTTAAAGGCATGGGTGTGTTTGAACTAATTCAAGATAAGGATTTTGATTTTAATAGTAATGAAAATACATATAAATTAAATACAATAAGATTAATTGTCACTGATAAAGATAACGCAATAAAATTTTACAATATGCTTGGTTACATTGAAGAAGACAGACATTTTGATAATGTAAAAAAAGTATTAACAATAACATATAGCAAGAGAAACTCAAGTAAAATTGAACTTCTTATTAATATGGATGTCAACACAATAGATGATTCGCCATATACACTAGGAAGCTTATACATTAATCAAATTTGTTATAAATGTGATGGTATAGAACCCTTTGAAGGTATGATTAAAGAAAATTCACGGAATAGTCCTTATTCAACATTATCAAATAGGTATGACGATTTCGCCAATGTTGCATTTGCACTAAAATCAGAGTTTATGCCCTATAGCATATACTATTTATCAAAGGAAGATAAAAAATCACAGCTTGAATATGGATGGGAAATAAATATTCAAAGCCAAGAGCAAATGCTGCATTTTAAATATTTGTTACCGTTAAAATATTACTCTGGTTCAATGCTATTGAAGCTTCCGATTTATGAGATATCGGAAGCAATAATCAATAAAGCAATATATGAAGCTCCAAATAATGAAACTGAAGAAGTACTTATAAAGATATGGGAAGAAGTTCTGAAAATTAGCGGTATTGGAATAAACGACAATTTCTTTGAGCTGGGAGGACATTCTTTAAAAGCAGCAGTTATAGCTTCAAAAATATTTAAAAGGCTTGGGGTACAAGTTTCAATAAGCAAAATTCTCAGCCTGCCTAAAATAAAAGCACTATCTAAGTATATTAATAATTCTAACAAAGAAACCTTTTTCACTATTAACCATGTTTCTGATTCAAATTTCTATCCGGCAGCTCCAGCACAGAAGCGGATTATGCTGCTAGATAAAATTGAAGATACAAGCACGAGTTATAATATTCCCATATTATTATCTATAAATGGAAATGTAGATTTAGATAAGCTGGAAAAATCGTTAAATACAATTGTTATGAAGTATGAAATATTACGTACTGCTTTTGAAATAAAAGATGGACATGCAATACAAGTAGTTCATAATGATAATTATATAAAGCTTCAACATCTTGAAAATGCTAGTAAGGATATTGAAGTTATTATGCAGAATTTTATAAAACCATTTAAGCTAAATAAGCTGCCTTTACTAAGATTAGGCGTTATAAAAGCTGACGAGCATAAGTTTTTGCTTGCATTTGATATCCATCACATAATTGCTGATGGCATATCTGTTGAACTGCTTATAAAAGAGTTATTTGATATCTATCATAGTAAGACTACCTCATTACCCATACTTCAATATCGTGATTATGCTGTATGGCATCATAACCTTTTGCAGAATAATGTTCTTGATGCAAAAGAAAAATACTGGGTAGAATTATTAAAAGGTGAAATTCCTACATTAAACCTGCCTTTAGACTTTTCAAGACCGGCAAAACAGAGCTTTGAAGGTGATAGAGTATATTTTAAAGCTGATAAAGAGCTTGCTGCACAGCTAAAGTCTATTTCTTTTTCAAAAGGTGCAACACTTTACATTACCCTATTATCTTTATATTACATTCTTTTGTCAAAATATTCTGAACAGGAAGACGTTATTATTGCTACACCTGTTTCAGGAAGAATGCATGCAAATATTGAAGAAATGATAGGTATGTTTGTTAACACAATTATATTAAGAAATAAACCATGTGGTGAAAAGAGCTTTGAAGAGTTTTTAATCGAAGTAAAGAAGCACGCTTTTGAGGCTTACGATAATCAAGAGTATCAATTTGAGCTATTGATAGATAAGCTAAAGCTAAATAGAGATTTATCAAGAAACCCATTATTTGATGTTATGTTTAATATGTTAAATGCCGACAGACTGAACTTCCAAGTAGAAGAAATGTCTATAAATCAAATAAACTTTAGAAATAGCATATCAAAATTTGATTTAACCTTAGAAGTATTTGAAAATGATGAAGAATTAATTTTCAGCTTTGAATATTGTACAAAATTATTTAAGAGAGAAACAATAGAACGTTTTGCAGCTAATTATATTAATCTTGCAAATAATGTAATAAATAATACTGATAAAAGAATTGCAGATATTGAAATTTATACACAATCAGAAAAAAAACAGCTATTATTTGAATTTAATAATACATATAAGCAATATTCCAAGGAAAAAACAATTCACCAGTTGTTTGAAGAACAAGTATCAAAAACCCCATATAACATTGCAATCCAATTTTATGATACTAAGCTTACCTATACAGAGCTAAACGAAAAATCAAACAGATTAGCAGTTAAATTAAGAGAGCTAGGGGTAAAGCAAAATAGCATAATAGGAATATTAGTAAAGCGAAGACCAGAAATGCTGATTGCTATGTTGGGGATTTTAAAGGCTGGAGGGGCGTATTTACCTTTAGATCCAGACTATCCAATTGATAGAATCAAATATATGTTCGAGGATTCAGGCTCCAAGATATTAGTATCTCAAAGTGAATTCATTGAAACAAATACCTTTGAACAAGCAGATTTATTTGATATTGACTCAATTGACAGCTTGAATAGCTGTCCTGTTAATTTAGAAAATATAAATAAGCCTGATGATCTGGCATATGTAATATATACCTCTGGGTCCACTGGAAAACCTAAAGGGGTAATGATCGAGCATAGAACTGTGAATAATTTTATTATAGGTATGACTGACAAAATTGATTTTCCGAAACAAGGCACTATTTTAGCTTTAACCACAATTTCTTTTGATATATTTGTGTTAGAAACCTTTTTACCCTTATCAAAAGGAATGAAGATAGTAATAGCAGATGAGAAACAGCAAAAGGATTCAAAGCTGCTTTGCGACTTAATAGTAAAAAGTGAAGTAGAGGTTCTGCAAATTACTCCTTCAAGAATGCAATTATTAAAGGAGGGTGGAGTAAATTTTTCCAGATTAGACAAAGTGAAGGTATTACTATTAGGGGGGGAGCCTCTTCCAGAATCAATCTACAACGAAGTCAGATCCAAGCTGACAGCTAGAATATTTAATGTATATGGTCCTACAGAAACAACTGTTTGGTCAACGGTTAAGGAAATGACTGATAAAGAAAAAGTTACAATTGGTAAACCAATTGCTAATACTAGAATTTATATTATCAATAAGTATAATAAATTGCAGCCAATTGGTGCTATAGGAGAATTATGCATAGCAGGTGACGGACTAGCCAGGGGATATTTAAACAAACCTGAATTAACAAATGAGAGATTTATTCCCGAGTACTGTGATGAAATTTATAAAGCTTTTCATGAGCAGCGAATGTATAGAACAGGTGATTTAGCACGCTGGCTTTCAGATGGAGAGCTGGAGCATTTGGGAAGGGTAGATCATCAAGTTAAAGTAAGAGGACATAGAATAGAGCTGGGTGAAATAGAGAGCTCTATGTCAAGCTGTAAAAATATCAAGGATAGTGTTGTAGTAGTTAAAACAAATCCTGAAACCAATAGTCAATATTTAGCAGGTTATTATATCTCAGAAGCAGAAATAACAGTTAGCGAAATCAGAAACCATCTGCTTAAACACTTACCAGCATACATGATTCCAGAGGCATTTGTACAACTTAAAGAGTTTCCCCAGACTCCAAATGGAAAAACAGATAGAAATGCCCTGCCAGAGCCTGATTACAGCAGACCAAAGCTGGAAGTAGAATTTAGAGATGCCGAGACTTTACTAGAAAAGAAACTTGTAGATATTTGGAAATATATATTGAAGCGTGATGCAATAGGAATAAATGACAGCTTCTTTGAGCTGGGTGGAAATTCTATGCTTTTGGTTGCACTTAGTGAGCGGCTTGAAAAGGAATACCCAGGTAAAGTCAGCGTATCAGATTTATTCAATTATTCTACAATTTCAAAGCTGGCAGCATATTTAGAAGCTGAGGAGCAAAACGATTGGAGAAATATTGACATGTGTCCTTTGTTACTTCCTAAGGAGTATTTTATTTGTAACAATGAAATCATTGATAACTATTCAGTACTAAAGTTTGACATCCCTATGACTATACATGAAAAAGTAAAAGCCTCCGCATATAACTGTTCTGTTGAGGTATTTGATATTCTGCTGGCAATGTACATTTATTTACTTGGTGAGATAAGTCAGAGAAATGAAGTTACTGTTCATGCTTTACTGCCTAATAAGGAAAGCATAAGACCTATAAAAATTGATTTAAGTCAATTAACTGATATCCCAATGTTTTATAAGCAAGTAAGCGAAAAAATAAATAACACTAATACTGATGATACATATCCAATAAAAAATATTGATAGAATCATAATTGAAAGAGATGAAAGCGCTATAATACCCTTTATGGGTAATAAACATCATTTAGAGGATGTAACTTTAAATGCTTATGATGTAGCATTTAAAGTAAGTGAGGATATAGAAAAGGTTGAAATCACTTGTGAATATAACTTCAGAAGACTTAGGAAAGACAAAGTAGAAGGTATAATTTACGGGTTTTTAAAGCTTATTGAACTATAGGGTTTTTAGCTTAAAAATAAATTATACTAAGCTAAAAACCTAGAAGGGAAGCAATATGCAGCCCATGAATAAGTTATGTTTTATGGTTGCTTCCCTATTTATATAATGCTAAAACCAATAATTTTACATATTAGAAAGGGTGAATAATACACATGAAAAAGATAGCACTAATATTCCCAGGTCAAGGTTCCCAGTATATAGGTATGGGCAGAGTTCTGTGTGAGAACTACGATATAGCAAATAGAATATTTGAGGAAGCCGGAGATGCACTAGGATTTGATTTAAAGAAATTGTGTATAGAAGGAAACTTTCAGGAATTGACTAGAACAGAAAATACACAGCCGGCTATATTAACTGCAAGCGTAGCTGCATATAAAGTTTATATGCAAGAGTATGGGATGATACCGTCCTTTTGCGCAGGTCATAGCTTAGGTGAATTTTCTGCTTTAACTTGTGTTAATGCAATCGGTTTCACAGATGCAGTTAAGATTGTTAGAGCAAGGGGACAATTTATGCAAGAAGCCGCTTCAGACAGCGGTGCAATGGCAGCAATAAGCAATATCGACACAGCCTTAGTTGAAGAAGTATGCAGCAGATATAAAAATCCAGATAATATAGCTGTAATTTCAAATTATAATTCGCCTGTTCAAGTGGTTATTTCAGGTCATAAGACTGCTGTTACAGAAGTAGGCAATATACTTGCAGAGAAAGGTGCAAGGGTAGTGCCTCTTAATGTCAGTGCTCCTTTCCATAGCCCACTTATGCAGCCAGCAGCAGATAAGCTTGCTGAAGAGCTGAAAAAATATAATTATAATCCTCTTAAATACCCTGTTATATCGAATGTAACTGCTTTACCATACACAAGCCATGAAAGTATTATTGAAAACCTGACAATGCAGATGGTTCAGCCGGTTAGATGGCAGGAGTCAATGGAGTTTTTGACAGCTAATAAAATAGAGCTGGCAATTGAATTGGGACCACAAGCTGTTTTAAGAAACCTTATGAAAAAAAATGCGCCTGAAATAATGACTTTAGCTTTTGATAAGGAAGAGGATATCAATTTATTAAAAAGTGAATGGGAAGCTGAAAATAAGAAAAAGGGAAATGCACCAACTGTTATTACTAAATGCTTGGCTATTGCAGTATGTACTCAAAACAGAAATTGGAACAATGAAGAATACCAAAAAGGTGTTATTGAACCTTATAGAAATATACAAAAGCTTCAAGAGGAAATAGAAATGTCGGGACAAGCTCCTACCATAGAGCAAATGACTATGGCTTTAGACATGCTAAGCAGCGTATTTATAACAAAGAAAACACCAGCAGAAGAACAAATTGAAAGATTTAATCAAGTTTTTGATGAAACAGGAACACGCTCACTTTTTCCAAATTTCTCTATTAAGTAAAAAGTATATTAAGACTATCTGTGAGAAAGGACACTGAATTTTTATTTTCATGTCCTTTTTCTATATATAATGTTAAGAAAAGGTGAAAATATATGACAAATAAATTGTTTAATTTAAAAGGAATAAATCTTACAGAAGCAAGTGGTCCTGTTGTTAAGATAAAGGATATTTCTGCAAAGGATATGGCGATTATTGGTATATCTGCAAAGCTTGCAGGTGCAGATAATATAGAAAAATTCTGGAATGAGCTGGAAGCAGGAAAAGACTTAATCAGTAGTGTACCAGAAAATAGAAAAGCAGATGCAGAATACTTCTTCGAAAGTATAAATGGCAAGACTATTGAAGAAGAGGGTGTAGAGTTTATAGAAAGCGGCTATTTAAAAGAAATAGATAAGTTTGACCATACTCTGTTCTCTTTATCGCCTAAAGAAGCAAGCTTAATGGATCCTAATCAGAGGCTTTTTCTTGAAAGTGCCTGGATAGCATTAGAAGATGCAGGTTATATGGGCAAAAGGATTAAATCCACAAGAACAGGTGTTTTTTTAGGTCATAGCAGTGATTTTGGTGAAGAATATAAGAAATACATTCAATCTGCGGATGCTTCATCTGCGGATATTGCACTTCCAGGAAATATCAAATCTATAATTGCAAGCAGAATATCTTATTTATTGGATTTGAAAGGACCCAGCATTGTTATAGACACTGCTTGCTCTTCAGCTCTTGTTGCGGTTCACATGGCATGCCAAAGTATACGAAACGGCGAATGTGATATGGCTATAGCCGGCGGTGTAAAAGTAAATCTTATGCCCATCAGAGATCCAAGATTAAAGGGAATAGGCATTGAATCCTCAATAGAAAGAGCGAGAACCTTTGATGACAGCTCTGATGGCACTGGTATGGGAGAAGGCGTCGGTGCAGTACTTCTAAAACCACTAAACAGAGCATTAGATGATGGAGATTATATTTATGCAGTAATCAAAGGCAGTGCTGTAAATCAGGATGGAAGCTCAAATGGTCTGACTGCCCCAAATCCCGCAGCTCAAGAAGATGTAATTCTTAGAGCTTGGAAGGATGCAGCCATTGACCCTGAAACAATAACCTATATCGAAGCTCATGGTACAGGAACAAAGCTTGGTGATCCAATAGAAATCAGCGGAATAGAGAAAGCCTTTAGAAATTATACAAATAAAAAGCAATTTTGTGCTATTGGTGCTGTTAAAACAAATATAGGACATCTGGATCATGCCGCGGGAATTGCTGGACTTATTAAAGCTATTTTATGTCTTAAAAACAAGAAGATACCTCAAAACCTTCACTTCAAGAATCCTAATAAGAAAATTAATTTTATAGAGTCACCAGTTTTCATTAATGATAAAACTACAGAATGGAATACAAATGGATTTCCAAGAAGATGTGGTATCAGCTCCTTTGGATTAGCTGGTACAAATTGCCATGTTGTTTTAGAAGAAGCCCCGGAATCTGAAATAACTTGCAGTAAGCAAATAAACAATAAATTTGTATTTCCGCTGTCAGTTAAGTACAAAGAAGGCCTAAGAGACTTAATATATAAGTATATAGAATTTATAAATAAAAATCCGCAAATAGATTTTGAAAGCATGTGCTACACTGCTTCAACAGGACGCATGCATTATAACTATAGATTAGTGATTATGGCTGAAAACATAGATGAACTAAAAGCTAAACTACAGAAGCTGTCTGTAAAAGGCTTTGAAACTACAGAAGAGCAAAATACATATTATCAAGAACACACAATAGTAAATGATCAAAAGCAATATAAAGCAGAAACTGAAATTACAGAGAATGAGAAAAAGCAATTAAGCTTAACGGCAAAAGCTAAAATAACAGAACTAAAAAATGATGATAACGAAAATATAATAAAAGACATATGTCAACTGTTCGTAAAAGGTGCAGATATTGAATGGGAGAAAATGTTCTTCGGTGCAAAACCTGCAAAAATAAATCTTCCTGTCTATCCATTTATGAAGAAAAGATGCTGGGTAGAATCCAAGAAAACAAATAGGCATCAAAGTAGTAAAGCTGCAAGCAATACGAAACATCCTTTAATTGATGCATGTTTAACAGATACCTTCGGAATTGAAATATATGTAACTAATTTTGATTTAGATAAACACTGGGTATTAAGCGAGCATATAGTAAGCGGTGAATATGTTGTACCTGGAACTACTTACTTAGAAATGATCAGGAAGATAGCTGAAAAGCATTACCCTAATATTCCAATGGAACTTAGAAATGTAATGTTTATATCGCCTTTGGCAGTTAAAGAAGACAGCCCGAAAGAGGCTCAAATAATTATAAAGCATCTGGATGGACACATGGAGTTTAACATTGTAACAAAAGCTGAAAATGGATCAGAATGGATTAAGCACACGGAAGGTAAAGTATTCCCCGTAATGAATGAATCAGCTCAAAGCATTAATATTCCTGGAATATCAATTCCACGAATTAATATTCCAGAAATCAAGAAGAATGCTGTCAGGACAAAAGGAGCTGATGAATATTACAAAACTCAAAACTTTGCCATAACTGTTGGACCAAGATGGAGAAATATTAAAGAATTATTCTATGGAGAAGATGAAGTACTTGTTAATTTAGAGCTTCCATCAGCATATGAGGACGATATCAATTCTTATGCAATGCATCCGGCACTTATGGATAACGCAGTTAACCCAATAAATAAAGAGCTTGGAGATGGATTCTATCTACCATTAACCTACAAGTCAATGAAAATATACGGATCAGTGCCTAAGAAGTTTTACAGCTATTTAAAAAGAAAACATAAAAGCATAAACAGTAATGAAACTATTACTTTTGATGTAAAAATAACAGATTTAGCTGGAAATGTATTAATTGACATAGAGGATTATGCAATAAAGAAGGTTAATGAGAACATATTTGGCGGTCATAAAAATTCTCATAAGGAAGAATACATCCATACAATAACATGGACACAAAGAAAAACAGAAAAAATAAACGGCTTAAAAGAGAGAAGCTGTGCAGTTGTATTTAAAGATGAATCAGGTGTAGGAGATAATTTAATAAATTATCTGAAACAAAGCATTAAGCATGTAATACAAGTGCAGATGGGCACATGCTTTGAAAAAATTGACCATGAAAAATTTATAATAAATGGATCAGAAGAAGATTACATAATGTTAATGGAAGCAATTAAGGCTCAAAATCCATCTTTGATTTTTCATCTAATGACTTTAAACAATAAAACAGAGCCAAAAGAAATATATGAGCATCAAGAGTTGAAAAGAAAAAGCGCAGAAAGTATATTCTTTTTAACCAAAGCAATATTAGCAGCAAAGCTTAAAAATAATATTGACATGGCTCTTATTTCTAATAATGTTTATGAGGTTAATAAAGAAGAAAACCTCATTAATCCTTATGGTGCAGCACTTTTCGGTGTTGGTAAGGTAGTTGGTCAGGAGTATTCGAATATTAAGTGTATATGCATGGATATTGATGAAAATACTTCAGCAGAAGATATAATAAGTGTCGTACTAAAGGATGGAGACAACTACCTAACTGCTTTTAGAAATGGAATAAGCTATGTTAAGGAAGTTTCTAAGGCTTCAAATGAAGCTGCAACAGAAAATCAGTTCAATATAAAAGAAGGCGGCACTTATATAATCACGGGAGGTTTAGGGGGAATAGGTTTAGAAATGGCTAATTATCTAGCCCGCAAAAATAAGGTTAATCTTATTTTTATAAACCGTACTCCAATGCCTGCAAGAGAAGAATGGTTCAATATAATAAACAGCAGTAAGCAAAATAAGGATAAGAAGCGAATTCAAGCCATAATGAATATTGAGAGCCAAGGTTCTCAAGTACGAACATTTAACGCAGATGTATCCAAATACTATGAAATGAAAACAGTCATTGATAGCGTTAAGCAGGATTTTAAAAATATTGATGGAGTTATTCATAGTGCCGGTGTTGCAGGAGACGGATTCATAATAAGAAAAGAATGTGAAACCTTTAACAATGTATTAGCACCCAAAATTGATGGTGCTTGGATTCTTGACAAACTAACTGAAAATGAAAATCTTGACTTTTTCATATTGTTTTCATCAATAAATTCTATTTTGTCTGAAGCGGGACAAAGTGATTATACTGCTGCAAATTCATATTTAGATTCATTTACACTTTATAGAAATAAAAAAGGAAAACCTAGTACTACAATCAATTGGGCTGCATGGAAGGATACAGGCATGGCTGTAGATTTTGGAGCTCATCTTAAAAAGAATGTATTTAAACCGATTGGAACTTCGATGGCAATTAAAGCTTTTGAAGAAATAATGAGTAAAGGGATAAATTGGGCAGTTATAGGTGAAATTGACTATGAAGAGCTAAAGCTTCAAAGGAACAATCTATACTTCCATTTATCAGAGGATATTAAGAATAAAATGGATAACGTTATAAGTATTGATAAAAAAGACAAGCCTTTAGAGCTGATTAATGATGTTAAAGTAGTCATAAAGGGAAAGGACATATTGGATTTAACAGAAGCCGAAAAGAAAGTAGCTGAAGTTTGGGCAATGGTATTAGGTATGGAGGAAATAGATATTTACCATACCTTTAATGATATGGGCGGAGATTCTATATTAGCAACCAAGCTGTTAAATGAAATGGAAAAGGCATACCCAAATCAGATCGATATAACTGACATTTTTACTTATACCAATATATATAGCATGGCTAATTATTTGGAACAAAAGCAAAGAAAAGAAAGTGAAATCGAAAAGGAAAGAGGCGAAAAGCTAGACATAGCTGAGCTTTTGGAAAAATTAGCCCGTGGTGAGATTGCGGCAAGCGACGCTAGTGATTTATTAAATACAGAGGGGGACATAGTATGGAAAGAATAAAAAAATATGTCTTAGAACAGGTTGCAACTAAGAAGCTGGATCATAAAGAAGCTGAATTGATGCTTAGAGAGCTGCTATCTAAAGGCGTCAACGTCGAAACTGATATAGCAATTATAGGTATGAGCGGAAAGTATGCTGACTCAAGCAACCTGAACGAATATTGGGACGTTTTAATAAATAAAAAGAATTGCATTAGAGACTACGATGAACAGCGTATACAAGATGGTGACCATTTGCTGGATATACCTTTTTATCAGGAAATAATGCTTGGTTATCCAATATCCCGTGAGAATGTAAGGTACTTTAAGTCGGGATTTCTAAAGGATGGAATAGATAAGTTTGATGGAGGTTTCTTTGGGATTCCGCCCAGAGAAGCAAAATATATAGAGCCTGCCCATAGAATATTCCTTGAAACAGCATGGGAAGCTATTGAAGATGCAGGTTATGGCGGAGAAAAAATATATGGAACAAACACAGGCGTATTTGTAGGCAGAGATAATACAGTAGTTACATTGTATAAGCATATTACTAAAAAAGATCCAATGCATCTAACAGGATCTTGGGCTGGCATATTAGCAAGCCGTCTTTC
Organism: uncultured Clostridia bacterium; assembly: GCA_937930535.1. Taxonomy (GTDB): domain Bacteria; phylum Bacillota; class Clostridia; order Lutisporales; family Lutisporaceae; genus CALGKJ01. The sequence goes on along the minus strand of CALGKJ010000049.1, from coordinate 8,199 downwards.
ATACATATTCAACTTAAGCGGTCCAAGCTTAATGCTTGATACAGCTTGCTCCTCGGGTTTGGTTTCACTTCATATGGCATGTAAAGCATTAAGAAACAATGAGTGCAAAATGGCAATTGCCGGAGGAATTCATGTTTCATATTCTGCGGCTATACCTCCTGAAGGTGAGAAAACAATAATGGATTTAGGCATGGTAGAATCTGAAGACTTTATTGCAAGACCATTTGATGATAAAGCTAATGGAACAGTATGGGGCGAAGGTGTAGGAGTTGTATTCTTAAAACCACTAAGTAAAGCCTTAGAGGATGGAGATAATATACATGCAATTATAAAAGGAAGCGCAATAAATAATGATGGTGCTTCTAACGGTATAACTGCACCAAGTGCTGCTGCACAGGAACAAGTTATATTAGATGCATGGAAGGATGCACAAATAAATCCTGAAACAATAAGTTACATAGAAGCCCACGGAACAGCAACAAACCTTGGTGACCCAATAGAAATAAAGGGTATGACCAGTGCCTTTAGACATCACACAAACAAGAACCAATTCTGCGGTATCGGTTCTAGTAAAGGATATATCGGTCACACAGTTGCAGCCTCTGGATTAGCATCCTTGATGAAGGTAGTGCTGTCTCTGAAAAATAATGTTATGCTTCCTTCTTCAAACTTCAATGAACCAAACCATTTTATAAATTTCGGTGAGTCTCCTGTATATGTAAATGATAGATTGAAACCATGGGTAAAGGAAAGCACTCCAAGAAGAGCAGGGATCAGCTCCTTTGGCTTTAGTGGTACTAACTGCCATGTTGTAATTGAAGAAGCACCAGAATTAAAGAAGCAAAATAATAATGCAAGTGATATTCCTAATGTATTGATGCTATCTGGAAGAAACGATAAAGTATTAAGGGAATTAGTAAATAATTATAAAGCATTCCTTGAAACAGGTGTTGAATTTGATATTCAAGATGCTTGTTATACCGTCAATACTGGCAGAGGACAATATGCAAGCAGACTTATATTTATTGTAAAAGATTTAGAAGACTTAAAAAATAAAATAGCAAAAGTAAACGATACAGAGTTCAAGGATTTATCTGAAAAAGATATATTCTATGGAACACATAAAGTTGTAGTTGATAATAAAGAAGTTAAAGACCCTGATGAAATCGGCGAAAGTGAAAAGAGACAAATAAGCAAGTTAGCAGACGAAAAAGTTGATATGCTGATTATGTCCAGAAATAATTCAAATGAATTAGCGGAAGAAATATGCAAATTATTCGTAATAGGTGCTGATGTTAAATGGGATAAGCTGTATGTAGGTCAAAAAAGAAGAAGAGTAAGCTTGCCAGTATACCCCTTAGAAAAGTTAAGGGTATGGGCAGAACCTATGATATCAAGCTATAAAGATGCATTAATCAGCAATAAGAAGGAATATAAACATCCATTACTGGACAGATGTATTGTTGATACCTTTGATTCGGCAGTATTCTCAACCATAGTCAGCGTGGACACACATTGGGTATTAAAGGAGCACATATTCTTAGGCAACTATTTAATGCCAGGTATTGCATATCTTGAAATAGCTAGAGAAGCATGCAGCAAGGTATACACTGACTGCAAGCTGGAGCTGAAGGATGTAATATTCCCAGTACCCCTAATAGTTGAGGAAAAAGAAGTTAAAGAAATTCATACAATAGTCAGAAAGAAGCAAGGATATCTTGAGTTCAGCATTACAAGCAAAATCAATTCCACAGGCTTTGAGGGAGACGATGTTTGGGTAGTACATGCAGAAGGTAAAGTGAATAGACTGGATGAAGCTGAATGCCCGCAAACCGACATTCAGGAGATTTTTAGCAGATGCAGCGGAACAATACCACCTGATGATTTTGTAGTGCCTGGAAAGAAGCATATAGAAATGAATTTCATATTTGGCTTAAGATGGCAAAATATATTTAAAAGGAGCCATGGAGAAGTTGAAGAATTGGTAGAATTAAAGCTTAAGGATGAGTGCTTAGGTGATACAGAAGAATTCGTATTGCATCCAGCACAGTTAGATAATGCTATGAATGCAACCTTGCTTCATATAAAATATGAAACATACCTGCCATTCTCATACAGAAGCTTAAAGGTACATGCTCCACTTACCGGGCACATATACTCAGTGATAAAGAGAAAGAATGAACTTAATACTGGACTTGAAACAATTTCCTTTGACGTTATTATGATAGATAAAGACGGAAAAGTCTTGGTTGAGGTTGAGCATTATACAATCAAGAAGGTTAATGCTTCTGAAATGGAAAACATAAAGAGCAGACTGGCAAACAGAAATGCATTTTATGGAATTAAATGGGCAGAAAAACAAGCTGCTGATATAACCCAGCATCAAATAACCGGCTGTACAGTTGTTTTCAAAGGAAATGCCGCTTTATCAAACAAAGTCTACGGCAGTATAAAAGACATATGTAAAGATATAATTGAAGTAAGCCTAGGAGATAGCTACAACAAAAATGATAACAACAAATTTACAATCAGATTAGTAAAAGAAGATTTAGAAAAATTATTTGATGAGATAAAAGAAAGAAAAATAACAAAAATAGTACACATGCTTTCACTAAGTGATGAAGCAGAAATTGTTGATATGGAAAAGCTCAATTCCAGTCAGCAAGCAGGGGTTCAGAGCTTGTTCCATATGATAAAAGCGGTACTAAGCTCAAAAATTAAAGGCAATATAGATATAGCCATAATATCTGATAATGTAAACCAAGTAACTGGAAATGAAACAAATATTAAGCCACACAATGCTTCACTATTGGGCTTAAGCAGAGTAATTGAGCAGGAGTACTCAAACCTTAAGTGCAGAAGCATTGACATTGATGAATTTACAAACAGCTATGACATAGTATATGAATTAATGCTGGAAGGAAGCACCAAGACAGTCGCATTTAGAAATGGAAAGAGATATATTGCTGAGCTTGACAGAATAAAGGTTGATTTGAAGGTTGAAAACCGAATAGAAGTAAGACAAAATGGTGTTTATGCTATTACTGGCGGAACTGGCGGTCTAGGCTTGGAAATAGCTAAATATCTGGCAGAAAAGAACAATACTAATATTATATTGATAAACCGTTCTAAATTCCCGGAAAGCAGTGAATGGGATGATATACTTACACAGGAAAGCAATCCAAGGCTTTGCAGCAAGATACAAGCTATAAGAGAAATACAAGAAATGGGTTCAAATGTTGTTTGCGTAAGCGGAGATATGACTGATGCAGATGAAGCTGACAAAATCATATCAAATATAAGGAAAAACTATGGCAGTATAAATGGTATAGTGCATTGTGCCGGCTTAGCAGGAGACGGATTCATCATCAACAAGGATGAAAAAGTATTTAATAGCGTACTTGAACCAAAAGTAAAGGGTACCTGGATACTAGATAATGCAGCTAAACAAGACGACTTGGATTTCTTTGTATTATTCTCATCAATGTCTACACTGCACAACTTTGCTGGTCAAGGTGATTACACAGCAGCAAATTCATACCTTGATTCCTATGCAGCTTATAGAAACAAACAAGGAAAAAGAACAATTGCCATCAACTGGCCAGGCTGGAAGGAAACGGGCATGGCTGCGGATCATAATAAAGTCAGCGATGAAGCCGATGATATGTTATTGTTTAAGTCAATTCCGACAGTAAGAGCAATTGAATCCTTTGATACAATTTTAAACTCTGGATTAACAAATTTAGCACCTGGAGATATAAACTACAGAATTTTATCTGAATCACCTGAACAGTTTTCCTTTGAACTATCACAGCAAATGCAAAAGGCAATAGCCAGAAAAATGTCCCAAGCGGGTGGTGCTAATAATGCTAAGCTTGGAATGAAAGAAATGAAGGAAATATCCATTAAAGGTAAGGGTGATGGCACTTATAATGAGACAGAACAAGTAATAGCCAGAATATTTGCTGGTATACTTGGTATGGATGAAATAGATGTATATGTGAGCTTCCACGAAATGGGAGGAGACTCTATACTTGCAACACATCTTGTAAAAGAGATTGACAGGGTTTATCCTGGGGTTGTTGATATAACTGATATATTTACATATTCTTCTGTAGAAAGAATGGCAAAATATATAAACGAAAAAACAGGCGTAATAAAAGTTGAAGAAGTTATAGAGCAATCAGAAACAAAACAAGAAGAAGAAAACCTAAAGGATATGTTTGAAAGTATGCTTCAAGATGAAGCATAGTATAGAGAACAAGCAATTGTCTTGGAATGGGGGAATGTATAGGTATGATTGATATTGGTAAAATAAACAGTGCTTTAGTTGCTAGCGTCAAATCAGGTAATATTGATAAAGAAATAGGCTTTGAGATATTCAAGATAGTAAATCAATATCAGGAATATGTCAGCAATGACATAGCCATAATAGGAGTTGCCTGTAGGTTTCCCAAAGCCAATAGCAAGCAGCAGTTCTGGAGCAATATAATAAACAAAAGAGATTGTATAAGTGATTTTCCACAGATAAGGAAAAATGATGTAAAATCCTTGGTAATGGACAATCAGGACTTTGAAAATTTATTTTGCAAAGCAGGATACCTAGATGAAATAGATAAATTTGATGCTGCGTTTTTTAGAATATCACCAACAGAAGCTGTAAAAATGGATCCATGGCAAAGGCTGTTTCTTCAAGCAGCCTTTGAAGCTGTGGAAGATGCAGGCTATGGCGGAGATAAGCTGTCAGGTACAAAAACAGGGGTGTTTGTAGGTGTAGATCATAAACATCGTATGAAATATATTCCCAAGAATACTGATATGGATTTTACATCCTTAATCGGTAATTATGACTCTATTGTATCAAGCCGCATTTCATATACTATGAATCTAAAAGGACCAAGTATGATTATTGATACAGCATGTTCTTCGGGGCTTGTAGCCATCAATACAGCATGTAAGTCAATGAAAAATAAAGAATGCAATATGTCAATTGTAGGCGGAATAAATCTCCTGCTTTTCCCGGATAAAACAAGAAATACAATTAATATGATGGAATCTCAGGATGACAAGCTAAGACCCTTCGATAAAAATTCGGCCGGTTCCGCATGGAGTGAGGGTGTTGGAGCTGTATTACTAAAGCCCTTGAAAAAAGCTATAGAGGACAAAGACAACATATATGCAGTTATTAAAGGCTGCGTAATAAACAACAATGGTACTTCCAACGGCATAACCTCTCTAAATGCAGGAGCTCAGGAAGAGCTGATTTTAAAAGCATGGGAAGAAGCGGATATAAATCCTGAAAGCATTTCATATGTTGAAGCCAATGCAACAGGAAGCTTACTGGGAGACTCGATAGAGGTAAGAGGACTTTCTGATGCCTTTAAAAAACACACAAATAAAAAGCAATTTTGCGGTATAGGATCTGTAAAAGCTAATGTGGGTCATATGGTTAGTGCTTCTGGTTTAGCCTCCATTATTAAAGTTGCACTTGCATTAAAATATAAGCAGATACCTCCCACAATTAACTTTGACAATCCGAATCCTTTTATAAATTTTACAGATTCGGCAGTTTATGTTAATGACAAGCTTAAATATTGGGACTCAGATAATCAAGCAAGAAGAGCAGGTGTAAGCTCCTTTGGATTTACAGGAACAAATATCCACATGGTACTTGAGGAAGCACCAGAAATACCCGTAACAGAAAATGAAGCTAATCATAATCATATTTTTACTTTATCTGCAAAAAGCCATACCTCATTAATGGATATTATTAAAAAGTTTGATGAATTTTTAGATTATGAAAATGAAGCAGATATTAGTGATATATGTTATACCTTAGGCATTGGCAGAGGGCATTATAACTATAGACTTGCAATTGCTGCAGAGGATATGGAGGATCTAAAACAAACCCTAAGAATAATAATACAATTTGGTCTGGAAAATACATTAAGCAAAAAAATATATTTTGGTGAGCATAAAACTGTTTCTTCCGCTAAGAAATTCAGAGACCAAGGGGAGATAACAGAAGAAATAAAACGGCAGCTGAGTACTGAAATAAATACAAAAATAAAAGCTATAAATATTACATCCGTAGATACTTATAATGAAGTATTGTATCAAATAGGTGAAGCATACATAAAAGGTGCGGATATAGAGTGGACAGCCTTTTATAAAGCTTCAGGCAGAAAAAAAGTTAGTATACCAACCTATGCATTTGAAAAGAAGCGTTATTGGCCAGAGCATGGATTGGGTTATTTATTTGATATTTCTGTAGTTGAAAAAGATACACAGGAAGTAAATAATCAAAGCTATAAAAATGAAAATATTAACACCTTAAGCATTATTGAGACAAGTCAAAAGGATATTAAAAAAAGCATAGTAGTAGGTAATATTATAAAGAAAGATCCTAATACAGCCAATATTGTAATAAAAGGCAAGAAGGATAATGATTACTCTGAAAAAGAAAAAGAGCTTTCACATATATGGTGTGGAGTATTAGGATTTGTGGAAATAGATATTTATGATAATTTATTTGAGTTAGGCGGAGATTCTGTTGTTGCATTAAAGCTGGTAAACACAATAAACAAAGTAATGAACATTAGAATTAGTGCAGCAGAAATTATGCAGTATCCATCAGTAGTTGAACTAGCAGAATATATAGATAATAATATAGGATCCTTGCAAGCTGGCTCATCTGACAGCTATCTAATTCAAAAAGCAGAAGAACGTGAGTTTTATCCTTTGTCAACATCGCAAAAAGCAGTGTTTATTATGGAAGAATACAATAATCTAAACACTGCCTATAATATACCGCAGATATTAATAATTGAAGGTCAGTTAGATAAAGACCAGTTAGAAAATGCTTTTAAAAAGCTTATTAATAGGCACGAAGCATTAAGAACCTCCTTTGAAAATATAAATGGGGAGCCGGTACAGATAGTTCATAAGGAGGTTGAATTTAGTATTTCCTATAAAGAAGCTGATGAAGCTGATATTGAGCAGCGCATAAATGATTTTATTAAGCCCTTTGACTTGAAAAAACCGCCTTTATTGCGTGTAGAATTAGTCAAGTTTTCAGAGAATAAGCATTTGTTCTTGCTAGATGTACATCATATTATTTCTGATGCTGAAACTATTATGGTACTAATAAAGGAAAGCATGATTTTATATTACAATATGGAATTGCCAGAGTTAAATATTCATTATAAGGATTTTGCTTTATGGCAAAATAATGTAATGAATGAAGAATTCTTTTTAAAGCAAGAGCGGTATTGGCTTGATTGCCTTAAAGGAGAATTAGACATAACTGAAATACCATCTGATTATGAAAGACCTAAGATAAAGAGCTTCCAAGGTGACAGAATAACATTTGACACAGGCAAGGAATTAGCGGCTTCAATTCATAAGTTAGCTTCTAAAACCAATACAACGATTTTTATGTTAGGACTAGCTGTATTGAATATTTTAATTTCAAAATACTCAGCAACAGAAGATATTATAATAGGTTCTCCCATAATGGGAAGACCAAACGCAGATCTGGAAAGTGTCGTAGGAATGTTTGTCAATATGCTGCCAATTAGAAGCTATCCGAATAAAGCTAAAAGCTTTAAAGAGTTTTTAGCTGAAGTTAAACAAAGCGTTTTAAATGCATATAAAAATCAGGATTACCCCTTTGAAAATATCGTTAAAAAGCTTGGAATAAAGAGAGATTTCAGCAGATCTCCTTTATTTGATATATCTTTTTCAATGCAAGAGGTTACAACACCAGAAATAAGGGTAAATGATTTAAGACTAATCCCCTATGAAAACAGCCAAGTAAATGCATTGTTTGAAATTTTACTTTTTGGTACAGATGAAAACGAAAATATCAGCTTTAAATTGGATTATTGCAGAGATTTATTTAAAAGGCAGACAATGGAAAGCTTAGCAAGAGACTTTATAAGACTATTGCAAACTGTAGTTAGTAATACAGAAGTTAAGCTTGAAGATTTAGAAATTGAGTATGAAAGTAAAATTGTAAAACAAAACACAGTTGATATTGACGACTTAGACTTTAATTTAACGTGAGTTCGATAAAGAAAGCATAAATATTATTTCACTCACTGAATGTTTCGAGACAAAGAAATTCTAAACTTGCTGCGGATTGCGTCAAAACTCGCTATGCTCAAACACTTGACGCAATTATTCCTCCGCTGCGTT
>CALGKJ010000048.1 GCA_937930535.1 uncultured Clostridia bacterium | reverse complement strand
GACCAATGATAAGGATAATGTCCTAACAACTATATGTAGCTGGATATTAAGTGTAGAGTTTATTTTTCTTACCGTTTTATTAGCAGCAATAGTCTATGGAATTATAGCGTTTAAAAATAAAGATGAGTATTTTGAAGCTTTGGTTTTTCCTGCAACTATAATTATTTTTATAGATATACTATCAGTGATTGTCACAAAACAAGTAGACTTTTTTACACTTTATAACGGTTGGATTTATTGTTTATTAGGTGCATTTGTATTGTTTATAAATAATATCAGTTTTGAAGTGATTAATATCAAATTCCAAGATAATTGTAATACGCAGTATTCTCCAATTGATAGTTATGATGATTTATTTGGACAGAGAAAGTGGCAAGCGGAGGAATTAGAATACTCAATCAATAACCATGAGTCAGACGAACCATTTTCTATATGCATTTCTGGGGAATGGGGGATAGGCAAAACATCCTTTGTTAATGCTGTGCTAGATAAAATTAAAGAGGGGAAACAAAGACATCACAAATCTATACGTATCAATGCAATGGATATGGATAGCGTAGAATCATTATTCAATTATTTATTTAGTCGGATAAAATCAATTTTAAAGGCAAATGGGTATTATGTTGGTATATCCAGCGAATTTGAAGAATATTTTTCGTCAGTTGCTGAAATTTTGTCTGATGGAAAAATAAAGCCAAGTATATTTAGGAGAATATTTGCAAAAGAAAAGGATTATAGAGATACCAAAGAAGAACTGGAAAATTTATTAGGCAAGATGCTTGGCGATGGAAACAAGCTGATAATTGTAGTTGATGATATTGAAAGGTGTAGCAATAATAAAATATTAGAGTTTATTAATTTTATTAAAGAGGTTGCGACTTTAAAGCATTGTGTTTTAATTTTTCTTACCGACTATGAACAGTTAGGAGAATGTCTATCTGGAAAACCAGTAAAATATCTTGATAAGTTCTTTAACCATAGGATTGATATAGTAAAAGTGGATTACAAGGATGTTATTAGTCACTTTATTGGTAACGGAGCATATGAATTTAGACTCACAGACAGTATTAAAATATCAGTGTTATCTGAATTAGATAATTTGATTACAAAGCTTCATCACAAAATCGAGGCGTTGGAAAAGAGCAAAAGTGAGATAAAACATGATAACCAGCGATACGACAAAATAAAAAATAAAAACTCACAAATTGAGGATTTGAAAACATCTATTATGTTTATAGAGCATAATTTAAGTAATCCAAGAAATGCAAGAAAAATTTTAAGATATATTAGTGATATGTGTAAAATAGTATACGAAAAATATTCAGGTGGAAAAGTAAAACTTCAAGAAGCAGAAATTTATTTAAACAAAGTTGAAGCAGTGAAGAATATTATAATACTGTCAATTATGAATAGATTGATGCCAGAAAAATACGATAGGATGGTTAGCAATGGATTTGATCAGTACGTTACACATTTATACAATAATGAGTTGCAAAAAGATAGGAATGACAGATTAATAATTGAATTAGTATCGGGTTTATGGTACATGCAGGTAAATTTTTTTGGTGATGCAAGAGAATATAAACACATTGAATTAGGAAAGTTTGTTACAAGCTTAATTAGTAGACCTGACGATTTAGATAGTATAGTAAATGGATATTCTTCGGAAGATGCTATGTGTATTGCAATGATTGAAAATGAAAATTTTGGAGATAACGATTGGGATTTAAAAAAATTATTAAGAGCGATATTACATAATTTTTCATTAAAAGAAGTAGATAAAGGTTCTGTGTTGCTGAGTAAGCTATATGGATATGTGTTTAAGCTATTAAATGATAATAAATTAACCATTGATATAGCTTTTAATATATTAGAATTAACTTATAAAGAAGTATTTCCATATGAACCTAGATTAAAGGCTAGTAAGATATTTTATGAATATATTAATCAAATCAAAATGAATAAAGCAAGTATAATAAACTTGAAACAAATTTTGAGGGTGATATATAGGGAATGTATACCTGAATCCTTCTATAACATTAGAGAACTTCTATACTATAAGTTAACAGATGTTGATAGTGAAGCAAAAACTATTAAACGTGCAATAGAAGATGGAATGTTCGGTGAAACATTTGATGAAGTTTTTGAGAGAATTTTAAGCGTAATTTCAAATGAATTAAGCTATCGATTTACAATAAAAGGAAAAACTCATATTGAAAAAATAACAAATCTATTAAAAGAATGTGCAGAGGAATTGGAAAGCTTAGGATCTGAACATATGCCAGATGTTAAACAGAGAATAGAAAAAGCATTTGCACAACTAAGTGAATATAAATACCTTCAAAAAATCATTGATTTTACTAATACATCTAATAATATATCAGAAGAATTTACGGTTGAAGATACTGATTTTAATAATATTGAGGATAAGATTGGGGAATTGATGTCTCAATTAAAAAATCCTACTATAGAAGAATTTAAGCAGAATTATATATATAAGCTTGATACATTCTTTGAAAAAGTTGAAAATCTATCCAAAAACAATGAGTTTCCAGACGAGTTGCTAGTTAAACTACATAAGCTAGTTACAGAATGTCACAACAGTAACAAGCAAAATGTGCATGTTTACCGTAAAAGGATACTAGATATCCAAAAAAAGCAGAGAACCAATAAAGAATCAAAAAAATAACAAAACGATAAAATCATACTCTAACATATATATTGCACATATACTTCAACTAAAAATAACCCTAGCAGGACTTATAATCCCTGCTAGGGTTATTTTTTACCCCAAATCCAAAATGTAAAAAGCTGTATCAAAAGTCAACTCCATCCCTCACAACCACATCAACACAGCCTAAAACCGATCTACGCATATTTCATGGAATAATTTTTAACCTTAAATCTATAATTAGAGTACTATAGATAAACAAATAAACAAACATAACATAATATGGCAAATAGCAGGTGATGATGATGAAGGTGCTTTTATTATCTGGTGGTACACATCAGATTATTCTTAGAAATACCACAAGAAAAATAGATATAGCAAACACTGAACAATTACAGTTAAAAGACTTACAGGATTATTTAAGCAATTCAAACCCCAAAATAGAGGGTGCACTTATTACCGATGAGGCATTTTCTGCTGATACCAGTCAGGATATACGAGACTTAAATGAGCTTATGAAATATCTGATAAGCAGACTCCAGTCAGGCTTTAAAGTCATAGTAGTAACAAGGGACTTTATGAAAGCCTCTGAGCTGGATGAGCTGCTGAGAAGATACGAGAATCTCAAGCTGCTTGTCTGCGACTACATAAGAGTGCCAGACTATATTTACAAGCAAGCCTTTGAGGAGCTTGGGGAAAGCAAGCCTGCCCCTGTAACCCCAGAGCTTCCAGTTGAAAAAAACAGTGAAGCAGAAAAGAAAAAGTCCTTTCTCGATCGTTTCAGGTCAAAGCCAAAAGCAGAGCCAGAGCTAAAAACTACAGATCGTCTGACAAAGGAAATGGATAACGTAAGCCGCAGTATCAGCAGAGTAGTAGCAATAACTGGACACCGAGGCTGCGGCTTAACCAGTACAGTGGCAAATCTGGCATGGGAAGCAAACAAAAGGGGCTTAAGTGCCATTATTATAGATATGGATATAGACTATCGAAGCATGAATATGTACTTTGACAGCTTCCATGAAAAAACAAAAAAAGATCAGGATGTAAATGCATCACTTATTCGTACTCTTGCAAGACCCCAGGATTATATGACCACAGCCTTTGATTTAAAAGACAAGCTTTGGATAACCGCCCTAGGCTACAGCTTCGCAGATAAAAAGCTGACAGAACAGCTATATAACAGCAGCAAGCTGGTAGGCTTACTTTCAGTACTGAGAAACAAATTTAATCTTGTTATTCTGGACATGCCCATGGATCTGTTTAAGCCCTTTAAGGAAGCACTAATACACATAGATGTGTTTGGACTGTGTGTACCCAATAGTCTTCACTCTGTACTAAGCACCCTGAGAAATGCAGAAGTAGCCATGGACAAGGAGAATGCTTCATATTTAAATGCAAAATCCAAGATAATCGTTACAAAATACAATGACCGATCCAGATTCCAAAATGAAATATTTGTGCCTGAAAGGGTATGCGAGCTGCTTTCGTCAGGACTTAGTCCAAGCTTTGTATATGAAATGAAGTTAGCAGGCTATGTTCCCTACAGCAGTGAGTTTGACACTCAGATTGAAACAGATGTACCAATGGTAAACATAAGTGCCGAGCATGAAAGTGCATATGGCAATATACTTTTAAGACTAATGGAGGGAGTAAAATAAAATGGATTTAAGTACAGTAAAAAGCGTATCACCAAATAAAAACCTGACAAAAAAATTAATAGCATTAGGCTCCAGTATTGTTATAATTGTAATTTCTTTCATTATTATATCCAACGCAAACAAAGCGGCAAAGGATACAATCGAGGTGCTGAGAATCAAGGCAGAAGAGGGTATGCCGGCATTTACAGTACTTACAGACAAAAACATAGAAAAATACAATATCATTAAAAAAGAATATACCGACGATATGGTGCTGGCAAAGGACATTACGACTGTGTATAACAAGCTTACAAGGCACTACATGAGAAAAAGCAGTATTATCTACAAGGATCAGCTTTTGGACGAGAAACCCCAGAAAAACGAATGGCTGTACAACTTGAACAAGGAACACGAAGTGCTTACAATACCATACAACTATTTGGAATGCGGCGGCGATGTACTGCTTCCCGGTGATGCTGTTCGTATCAGAGTATCTTACGAAATAGATGATGAAACGCCCATAAGCTCTATTACATCAGACAACCCCAATGCCATGGTTGTACAGTCAAGAGGTCAGCGCACAGTAACAGAGGTGCTGTTTGACAGTATTATCGTAATGGACATGCTTAACTCCAACAGCCACTCTATATATGAAGTGTACAAGGAAGTTATGAAGCTTAGTGAGGATAAAAAGCAAGAGGTAATGAAAAGTGATCAGTTTTTGAAAAGCATACAGCCAAGATCTCTGCTGCTGGCTGGTTCAAGAGAGCAAATAAGCAATTATGCAAAGTTTAAAAGTGCTGATACTAAAGCATTTCTGATTACAATACTCAGTAGAGCAGAGAGAGATGTTGTATTAGATCAGTTGCCTACTCTGGAAAAAGAGGTGGAATCATGGCTAGACAAGAAATAAAGCGGCTGGAAAATGCACTGAAAAAAATATCAGCAAAGGAGCTTATGGGTATAGAGGTGCAGGACAGCAAGCTCATATACAGTGTGGTAGGCTTTATCCCTGCCTGTGATTTTGTTGATAATGCCTTACTCATAAGCAATTTAGGCTACCTGCTTTCTCAAAAGGGTATGAATGTCTGCATAGTAGATTTAAAGGTATTCTACCCGAATTTATACCATGCTTTGGATGTTGAACCAAATAAAAGAGGAAACGGACTTATAAAGCTGTTAAAAAGTGACAAGGTTGATTTTAGGGGTGAGATTCAGTCAACCAGATATGAACGCCTGTACCTTCTGTCACCAAGTCCCTATGATTTGATGGAGGAATACTACGACTTTGATTTTGAACACTTGGAACGTGTTATTGCTACACTAAAGCAGATGTTTGATATCATACTGCTGGATATACCAAATAACCCGCCTTTGGAGTTTTGTCTGGGGGCAATGAAATACTGTCATGTAGGTTTTTTTACTGCCAGTGAAAGAGTTGAGGCATCCAGAAATATGATAAAGCTTTTGGATCATGCGGCATCCATCGGTATAAGTACAGCAAAGTTTACCAGTGTTATATTAATGAACCTTCAAGAAATTGAGTTTGATTATAAAGTAATGAATGAAGCAGGCTTTAACATTGTAGCCGCACTTCCCTTGGTAAAAACAGCTTGTGCTTGGTCTTTAGAAGGCAGGATCTATGTAAAGGATAACCCACTGATAAACAAATATTTTAAAAAAGAAATTGAACGACTGGCAGACCTGCTGGCTGATGACAGGTAGAGGAGGTGTAGAATATGCTGACCAGAGGTAAAATTAGTGAAAAACAATTAAAGGTTTCTCATCAGGTTAATAAACACGAAGACATGGAAGAGCTGAAAAACAAGTATATTACCATAAGCTTTGAAGAAGCCTTGGAGCTTTGTCAGAAGTATATTACAAAAGTAGCAACACATGCCTTTAGAAGAGAAAATAATCCTGTAAGAAAACGTGACATGACAAAATCATATATAAATGAGTTTGTAGACTCGCAAAAACCTATAGTTCAAAAGCCCGGCGATCAGGAGTATTATGACCTGCTTTCACTGAAATGTGCCTTAATTGATGAAATCACTCATTACGGACCAATAACCAAAGCCATGGAAGACCCGGCAATTGACGAAATCAGAGCCAACGGTATTGACCAGATATTTGTAGAAAGCGGTGGAAAGACACTGCTATGGGAGCAGGGCTTTACTGATCGGGAGCATATGGAAAGAATAATTTCAAAGCTCATTGGTGTATCGAAGGTACGTCTTACACCTAAAATTCCAATGGTAAATGCAAGAACTGTTGAGGGCTTCCGTGTAAATGCCACTCATGCAGAAATATCACCCTATGATGTTCCTGCCTTTGTAATAAGAAAGTTCAGCAAAAAAGCTATTACACCCGGAAACATGATGAAAAATGAATCCTTTTCCTTAAATATGTTTAAGCTTTTATCCCTTATTCCAAAAGCGGATTTATCCTGGATTACAGTAGGCTCTACAGGAAGCGGAAAAACCACCCTTAACGAAATGCTGATAAGAGAAATAAACCCCATGTCAAGGATAATTACAATAGAAAACCCCTCGGAAATGAGACTTATAAGAAGGGAAGGAAACAGCGAGCATGGTAGGGTAATAAATGACGTATTGCAGTATGAATCGGTTTCAGAAGATGACGATTCAAGCCCTGCAACAATGGAAAATCTCCTCATAAATGCCATGAGGCAATCCCCCCATTGGATAGGACCTGGGGAGCTGCGTACACCCGGAGAATTTGCTACGGCTTTAAGAGCTGCACAGACTGGACACTACTTTTTTACCACTCTCCATGCAGAGGGAGATCAGGAAGCCATATACCGTTTTCTGACGGCTTATCTTATGGTATCAAATGAACCGGCAGAGTTGGCACTTAGAAACATATGCAGTGCTGTCAAGTTTGTAATATTTCAGGAAAAGCTGGCTGACGGAACAAGAAAAGTGACTTCCGTATCAGAGGTGCTAGGCTCGGAAGGGCTTAAACCAAAGATAAACCAAATCTACAAGTTTATCTGTGAGGATGTAGAGGAAGACCAACAAACCAGAAAGGTAAAGAAAATTATAGGCAGACATAAGCGTGTGGGAGCACTATCCGAGAAGGTTCAACAGACTATGCTTAAGGCAGGTATAAGCAAGAGCAGGTTTGAATTCCTTACGGAGGAACCTGCTGAAGATGAAACAGAGGTGTATACATTCGATGAATATAACACTAATTATTAGTCTGGTAATAGGTATTGTGGCATTTTCTATTATTAATGCAGTGTATGAGATACGATTCCTTGAGGATACCTATAAGTTTTTTCTTGATATGATAGATACGCTGGCAGAGCATCTTGGCAAGTACAATACAAAGCGTTATGTTGAGCGTGTCAAGAGAGAAAAGATTGTAAAGCAGAAGGAAAACGTCTTTGCAAAGTATAACCGGCTTGTGGAAGGACTAATATTGGATCTTAATATGCCCCTGACCTTGGAAAGCTTTACATCACTGCTCTGCATCTGCTTTGCAATCACCGTAATGGTCATAGTGCTTTTTATGAAAAGCATTACGCTGTCAGTGGTTATAAGTATATCAAGCTTTATCGGCTTGCTGACATATTTCGTTATGCAGTCCAAGGCTATTAGTGCAGAAAAGATGGAGAATATCATGGATGCAGAGGATATTATTTGTCCTCTGGCAAGAGATGGGGTGCTTGTAGCTATTAAAAAGGTGCTGGAAAGTGAGGAATACCTTAACTCTAATATAAGACCCTACTTCCAGCAGTTTGTTGATAACTGTGAAAATAACGGATACTCCTTCAAGCAGGCAATAAACCTTCTGAACAGACAGCTAGGTCCCAAGTTTGACAACTTTACCAAAAAGGCAATTGTTTTTGAGTATAACGAAAGAAAGGGTATGGCTGACATATTCCTTGACATTGTAGATGAAAATGCTGTATTGCGTGAGATTAACACCAAAAAAGACAGGATATTCAGAAAGATGAACAGAGACTTCATGCTTAAGGCCGCTGTAATAGCACTGTTTTTTGCTTATGCACTTACAATGGAGAACTTCAGACAGTTTATGCTGTATGGAGATATTGGAAAGCTGATAAATACTATAATGGTCAGCGTTATATGTTTAAGCTTTGCAAGATGTCAGGCACTGCAAGGCAACCTGGGATCAGGAGGGGATGGAAAATGACAATGTTAGCAAAGCTTTGTGCATTTTTATCAATATTGTATCTGATAAAAGAGCTTTTATATCCCATGTATAGACCAGTCAGCAGGAAACAGAAAAAAAACACCCGCAGCTTTATGAAGGAAAGAAAAGCGGATATTTTTAAAAAGAAGTTCTATAAATGGAAGAGACTTTTTGCATTAAAGTATATGAAAAGCCTAATGAGCAGCACAGTAAATACCAGATACAAGAAGATTATAGACAGGCTGGATCTTACTATAAAGCCCGAGGAAATACGTGCAGACCAGATACTTTATACCGCAGCAGGAATACTTGTAACAGCAATACTGTTAAGTGCCAACAGAGTACTGGGCTTTACATCAGCTATCTTTATATTTCTCGGATGGCTGTATCCAGTGTCAGAGCTGGAGAAGGTAATTGAAAGAAAGAATAAAAACATATCTCTGGATTTTCCAGCCTTTTATAGCATGGTTTATTATCAGTACTCAAAATCAGTCAATATATTTTTGTCGGATGTAGTCAAGGACTATATACCCAATGCAAATATAGACATGGCAGAAGAGCTTGGAGTTATGCTGGACAATATGGACTATGGTGAGGAATATGCATTAAAGCAATTGGAAAAGCGTGTACCAGTACATTATATTATAAAGTTCTGTCACATTATGGAAACAAGACTTAAGGGCTATGATAATGTATTGCAAATGTCACACCTTAAAAACGAAATAGATCAAATCAGAATAAGGGCACTAGAGGACGAGCTGGAGCGAAGAGAAAGAAGAAATGAAAGAATACAGCTAGTACTTATTATAGTACTACTTGTATATATAGCAATCTACTATTTATTTATGATTTTGGACTCTATAAAACTATTTCAATAAAATACTAGGAGGAATAAAATATGATAATGAAAATTTGGGAACTGTTAGACAATGAAAATGGTGAAGTGGGTATCAAGCAGATAGCCATTACTGTAGCAATTATAGTTGTAATAGGTATTGTAATAGGTATTGTACGAGGAAATATGGCAGGCTGGGTAGGAGAAATATGGACTTTATTCCTAGAACAAATCAGGAGCTTGATAAGTTAATTTGAGGTGAAAAGATGCAAGGTGTAGCAAAGTCGATACTAATAACCATATTGGTAAGCATTTGCTTTATGTTATTTACAAATCTGATATTTTTCTTTCCGTGGTATATGACATTGGTAATCGAAACCTTCAATCTGTCACAGGCAGCGGCAAATGATAACTATATAAAAACATCCTATTATGAAGATACTCTGGACAGGCTGCAAAGTCGTCCTATTTTCAATCAACTGCCTAATGACATAGTTATTACTGTCAAAAATGCTGATGGCAGTGTTGCACGAGGTTATGATGACGAGAGTTACTATAAAGATTTTGATTCTGAATCCATGAAGCCTTACAGACAGAGGGGAAAGGCTGTTAATGTAAAGATAGAAGCCTCATATCCACTGTCGATAAAGCTTTGGGGACGGGAAATTAGAAATAAGATACCAGTTTCATTTTCTTTGACAGCTATTGGACTTAAGCATTATAAAGACCTTGAATTTATATGGGACAGGGATGAGAACTATTGAAAAATATAGCAATAGGTTTATTAATGGTGATACTGCTTTCAGTTATTATAGAACCTTTAGTAGAGATTGCAAATGTAATGAGAGAAAAAATTATTATCGGTACAGCACTCACCAACTCATGCCGTGCAGCGCATGACAGAAGTCTTGCATATTCTAAGCGGCGTGATGCAGATGCGGAAACTGATTCTGAAAATTTCAAATACTATTTCTCCGAAGCATTTGAAGCTGCAATGAACGTTACAAGAGTACCAACTATCGGAGATACCTTATCATTTACATCCAACGATGATAAGTATAACAAATTTACAGTAAGTCTTAATATAGCAAACATAACAGACTCATATACTGACAGGAGTATTACCAAGGTTAATGTTAAAGCAGAATCAATTTATAGGTTTAAAACTAAATTCTTAAAGCTTGCAACGGATACATCAAGAATAGACTATAATTTGACCTCCGAAAGAATGCTGCTTTTGAGAGTGAGAAACTAATGAAAGGAAATATAGCACATGGATTATATCATGATTACTTTCCGTATAGGTAACAAGAATGTGGATTTGAAGGTCCCTGTGTTTGTAAAGGCAGAAGAGCTTATATGGATGCTTATTGAGGCTCTGAACATCCCTATGGGAAGAGAAAACAGACTTCAGGCAGAGCCTCTGGGCAGGATTTTAGACAACTCAAAGACTCTGGAGCAGGAGTCAGTAACACACGGGTCTATATTGACCCTGATATGAAAAGGAGCAGAGCAATGGATTACAACCTATTAAATGGCGGACTTATTTTAAAGGTTGGAGAAGGATTGGTTGTAAGCGATATAAAAAGCAGTACAACTATATTTAATTCAAGAGTAAATGGCATGTTCTGGTTTATGAACTTTGATGGAAATAGTATCTTTTATAGTGACCAGAAGCGTGATAATTCATTAAATAGAATAGACTTGAGGGAGCAAAGAGAAATACTGCTGCTTGATAAGCCTTGTTATGGTGTTGTACTTTACAAAGACTTTTTATACTACATAAATGAAAATGATAGAAAGCTGTATCGCTGCATGATTAATGGCAGAAACGAAGCCAGAATCATAGACGAGCAGGTTGAGGGCTTTATACTTGAACAAGGCTGTATATTCTACAGTACTCCCCAAGGGATTAGAAGTTGCAGTGAAACAGGAAGCCAAAGGGAAACAATAAGCGATATTCCGGCGTCAAAGCTGGTATTAATAGGTGAAAGACTTGTGTTTAGCCATAAAGGAAGACAGCATGTTCTAACCATAATGGATTTAAACACAGGCAATGCAAATATTGTGCAGGCAGTAGCAGCCGCAAGCATTAATACCGATGGCACATATCTATACTGTGCAAACAGATTAAATGGAAAAAGTATATATAGAATAGACCCAGAGCATTACAGCAGCATCAGAATATGCAGTGAAAGTGCTGACTATCTGCACATTATAGAAAAAGAACTATATTTTTATGCAAACAGCCAATGGTGCAGAATGTCCCTTATGGGGGGACAAGCTGAGAAAATTATGAGGTGACCACATGAACAATGAATTTAGCAGACAACCCAGATTTCTTCCAGAAATACCAACTGGCGAAATAGATGTTCCCAACCCCCCGGGTATGTATGAGAAGCCCGAAATAAACTGGTTTGCAATGCTGGCACCCCCTGCCGTAATGCTGATAATTACAGTTCTGATGGCATTAACTGCAAAATCTGCGTATATGATGATTTCTATTGCTACAACAATAATGACACTTATTGTATCCTTAACAAATACAACATCACAAATAAATAAATATAAGAAAAAAAAGAAGGAACGAGAGCAAAAATACAGACAGTTTATTGTTGATACCCGAAGCGAGCTGTCTATTGCCAGAGAACAGCAAATAAAAGCCATGAATGAGATGAATCCTGAGCCTTATGAATGTATACAAAGAATTCTAAGGACTGACAACAGACTATGGGAAAGAACACCCTCATACAATGACTTTCTATCCCTGAGAATAGGAGTTGGCAGTGCAGCTCTTGCGATGCGTGTCAAATACGCAAAGCAGGGAATAGTTATGGAAAGCGATCCCCTGCTTATGGAGCCTCAAAGACTGGCACAGGAATTTGAAAGAGTACCTAATGTACCAGTAGCTGTAAATTTGATGAAATCAGAAATATGCGGTCTTGCAGGAGACGATGAAAGAACAGCAGAGCTGGCACAGCATTTGTTGTTACAGATTGTTACCCATCATGGGTACGATGATATCAGAGTTGTAATATTATCATCAGAGTTGGGGCTTGAGAGATGGGATTGGCTTAGGTATATGCCCCATTTATGGGATGACAGCTTTAGCAATAGATATATTTTATGCGGAAGGGCTATGGCACATCAGACACTAACAGAGCTTTACGCAATACTCAAGGATAGAGAGCTGAAGGAAGCCGAAGGAAAGGTGCTTCCCTATTATGTATTTTTAGTGGAGGACACAGCGTTACTTGAGAATGAGCCAATAAACAAGTATCTTTACAATCCTTCTGCAAAGCTCGGAGTTTCTTCAATATTTATTGCCAAGAATTCCGCTTATCTGCCTATGAATTGCAGAACAGTAATTAACTTGCAAGGCAAAAGCGGAGAGATAGCTGACAGGGTTTCCGGAGAAAAGTCCATATTTACCCCAGATAAGACAGATTTTAAGAGCTTGGATTTAACAACTCGCAAGCTGGCTGCCTTACGCATCAAAAATTCCAGTGCAAGCTTTGCACTTCCGGCATCAATTACACTGCTGGAAATGCTAAAGGCAAAGAAGGTAACTGATGTAGATATATTGTCAAGATGGGAGAAAAACAAAACCTACAAGGGCATGAGTGTAACCATTGGAGCCAAGCCCGGAGGAGCACCCTTTAACCTTGACATGCATGAGACGGGACATGGTCCTCATGGATTGGTGGCAGGAACAACAGGCTCAGGGAAAAGTGAACTGCTGCAAAGCATAATAATTGCTATGGCAATAAACTATCACCCCCATGATATTGTGTTTGTGCTTATAGACTACAAGGGCGGCGGCATGGCAGATGTATTTAAGGGTATGCCCCATCTAGTAGGAACTATAACAAATCTGGGAGGAAATCAGACCACCAGAGCGTTGCTGTCCATTAAGAGCGAGCTGATGAGAAGACAGCGTTTGTTTTCCGAATATGGTGTAAACAACATTGATAAATATCAAAAGCTATATTACAGCCGAAAGGACAAGGGCAATATGCCGGCTATCCCTCATCTTATAATGATTGCCGATGAGTTTGCAGAGCTTAAGCAGGATCAGCCGGATTTTATGAAGGAGCTGGTTAGTGCAGCCAGAGTAGGAAGAAGCCTTGGAGTCCACTTGATACTTGCAACCCAAAAACCAGCAGGAGTCGTAGATGAACAGATATGGAGCAACTCCAAATTTAAGATATGCTTGAAGGTGCAGGACGCAGCGGATAGTAAGGATGTTATAAAAAGACCTGATGCAGCAATGATAAAAGAGCCCGGTCGTGCATATATACAAGTAGGAAACGACGAGATTTTTGAGCTATTCCAGTCTGCGTATTCAGGAGCGGATTATGATCCGGAAGGCGAGATGCTGAAAAGCGAGAACCGAGCCAAAAGAATATATACAGTATCCCTCAATGGTAAGACAGAGCAGATATATCCTCTGGAAGAGGAAAAAATAGCAAAAAGAGAGCTGGCATCACAGCTTAAATCCATGGTAGATCATATTACAGTGTCAGCAAAGCAAAACAATATAGAAGCACTGGAAGGACCATGGCTGCCCCCTCTGTCAGAAACAATACATCTTGATGAGTTTTTCAACAATAAAGGAAAGACAATAAAAAATACTGACCTGCTGAGTGTTCCCATCGGTATAGCTGATGATCCTAGAGGGCAGAAACAAGAATTCCTAAAAATAGATTTTGCAACAGATGGAAATCTGTTTATATATGGAGCGCCGGGTACAGGCAAAACATACCTCTTAAAGACACTTTGCTTATCACTAGCTCACAGCTACACACCAGCAGAGGTGAATCTTTACATTATGGACTTTGGCGGAACCTCACTAAAGGTATTTGATAGGCTTCCCCACTGCGGAGGCATTGTAACCCTAGAGCAGGAAAGCAGGATAAATCAGCTTGTGCTGTTTTTATTCAGAAGCATTGAGGAAAGAAAGCGGCTTTTTGAGGAACAGGGCTACGAAGGCTTTAACGATTGCAGAGCTCAGGGCAGACAGCTTCCTGCTATTGTAGTATTGATAGACAATTACTTTGCACTATCTGAAACCTATGATGCAGTAGATGGCAACATGATTCTGCTTGCAAGAGAAGGTGCAAAATATGGTATATACATTGTAGCAACAGCAACCAATGCCGCTTTGGTAAGATACAAATTCTCAGTAAATTTCAAGATGGCAATAAGCCTGCAATTAATTGATAAAGGCGAGTATGACGGCATAGTAGGACGAACAGAAGGCTTAGAGCCAACTCATGTAGCAGGGCGAGGACTGGCGAGAAATAAACCGCCTTTGGAATTTCAGACAGCAATGCCGGAGTTTAAGGACTGTGAAACAGCACAGCTGGTAGATATATTTAACAGAGAAGCAAAGAGCAGAGCTGTGCCAATACCAATAATGCCGTCAAAAATAAACATACAAGCAATAAACAAAAAGGAAGGACAGCTTGCTATCGGCTTGAATGATAATGATCTACAGCCTGTATACATTGATTTAT
Organism: uncultured Clostridia bacterium; assembly: GCA_937930535.1. Lineage (GTDB taxonomy): Bacteria > Bacillota > Clostridia > Lutisporales > Lutisporaceae > CALGKJ01. Next base: position 1,698 of record CALGKJ010000048.1, on the reverse strand, counting down.
ATTCAACACCTGTATTTATGGTGGCAGGAGATGCTATGACAGGCAAGAGTACTATTATGGTTTCATGGATAAAAACCCTCAAAGATACAGAGGTTTATGTTCTTGATTCAAATGCAATGGGACTTTATGAGCTTATGGATATGGACAATGTAACTGATTTGTCTCAGGCAGATGTTGAGCTAATAGAAGGCATCAAAGAAATGCTTGACGATCGCAGACAGCAGCTTATTGCATGCAGAAAGTCAAACGGCAATATAAGTGAATTGGTTCAAGGCTGGAAGCAGGTTATATTTGCAATAGATCGTCTAAGTGAATTTACAAACAGCGATATGTATTCACTAAAGGACTTAATAGAAAGAATAGTAAAGCAGGAGCGAGGAATGAAGGTAGCTGTTATTGTGTCAGATAATACAACAGAGCTATCCAGTAATTGGGACAGCTTGGGCAAGGCTATCAGAGAGGAACAGACAGGCATACTGCTTGGAAGCATTAAGGAACAAGGATTATTCTCAGCTAAGCTGCCATACGGCGCACAGGAAAAGGATATTGAGATGGGTGATGGATATTTAGTTGTGAAAAACAAATTCACAGGACTTCGATTTGCTATAGTAAATGGAAAAGGTGGACTGAACAATGAATAATGACGAAATGTTTTTTCTGTGTATGCTATCAGGAGCTGAGGAAATATTAGGTATTAAAAACCCGATACAAGGGTTATCTGAACAGGAAATCAAGGAAAAGTGGGATATTATATCAAAAGGACTTTACGAAAAAGAAATATTATGTAATGATGAAAGTGGAGAAGTGTGTATTTGCGAGGAATATAGTAAGACAGCCTCAGCAATATCCTTTCCTGATACAGCCTTTGTCTGCTCTGAACAGGATGGAGAGCCAAGTTTTGTTTACATAAGAGGCTCGGTTTACCTGCATCTTATACATCAGGAACAGCTAGAAATAAAATCCTTTGAGAACAGAGAAGACTTTATAGAATTTTTAAATCAAAAATTTATGTTAACAGCTAGTGATAGTGATATATATATTGAACTGACTATGGAAGAGATGGAAAGAGCTGTGGAGCTATTAGTTGAAGGGAAGCTGCCAGAGATATCAGAGGATTTTGAGCTTATAGAGGGCAGTCAGGAAGATTTAAAATCGGCACTGGATATATTCGTTAATGGTAAGGATTCCAGAGACTTTGCAGCTTATAAACAGAATCAGGAAACGCCTGTAAGTACACTGTTCAGAACAATAAAAACTGAAGCTGGAACATGGCTGTTTAAAATCTGTAATGGCAGCGTAAAAATATTCAGATGCAACCCGGATAAAGTGCTAGTAGAGCTATTGAATTTTTAGAGATGAAAGTCTCTAAGCTCTTTGGGAGAAACAACTGGAAATATTAAATTATGAAGTTGTTTCTCCATAACAAAAAGCTTATAACAAAGCGGACTATGATTGTAGATTATTTAAACAGGTGGTCAGATGGTTATTACCAAATGACTAAGCATAGCGCAAGGCATAAGCGTAGGCTGGCTTTGATTGTAAATAAAAAGCAAGCTTAAGGAGGAATAATCTAATGTCTAATCAAAAATTTGATTTTAATGAAGCTAATAATCTTAAAACTAAATTGGAAAGAGAAATGAGCAAGGTGGAAGCAGATCTAAACCAGATGGCAAACATGGTAGACGGAGTAAGAAGCTG
>CALGKJ010000047.1 GCA_937930535.1 uncultured Clostridia bacterium | reverse complement strand
TATCATTTTTTATATATTCCAAGGCTTCCTCGCCTGTATCTGTATCAACTATTGTAGTATTTATTCCACCTAACTGTTCTCTGATGCTCTTTATCTGGTTCTTATCCCTATCAACAACTAATACCTTTCCGAAACGCTTGTAACTAACATTTGCAAATTGCTTTAAAAGCGTTTCTATATTTTCAATGTTAATAGGCTTTTTAAAATAGCTTAATATACTATTTTTTAGATTTTCCGGTTTTATATTTTCATTTCCTGATATTATGTGGACAGGGATATTTACTGTTGCTGGGTGTGCCTTTAATTTGTCTAGCACCAGCAATCCGTCTATATCAGGCAAGCCTAAATCTAGTATTATAGCACTTGGTGTATTGATAATCGCCTTATCTATACCTTCCTGCCCATTAGCCGCGACAAAAACTTCAAAGCCTTTGTCTACTGCCAGCTCATATATTATATTCGAAAAAGCCTTATCATCCTCGATGATTAATAATGATTTTTTATTTTTCTTATTTAGCTTTGTAGTATCATTTCTATAAGAACTGGTATAATTCTCTTCCATAAACTGCTCTGCCTCAGCGGTAATATCTGCTGCCGCTGCCACCTGTTTATCTGACAATATCGCTTCTTGATCTAACGGCAGGGCAAGGCAGAATGTACTGCCCCTTCCAATTTCACTTTCCAGCAATATATCTCCGCCTAATAGCTGAGCCAATTGCTTTGATATACTTAATCCTAAACCACTTCCGCCATATCTTCTGCTTGTAGTACCGTCAGATTGTGTAAATGCCTCAAAAATCAGCTTATGTTTTTCAGGTGATATTCCAATACCTGTATCAGTTACCAAAAATCTTATCATCCTTATTTTTCCATTTTCATTGTTATCAGTTTTTGTGCTATTTTGTATATCTACGGTTAGTCTTACACTGCCGGCTTCTGTAAATTTAAAAGCATTGGCCAGCAAATTATTAATAATCTGCTGCAATCTTTGTGGATCTGTATTACAAAACTCTGGTACCTCATTATTAATATCTATAATAAACTCTATATTTTTCCCAGCAGCAATGGCCTTAAATGATTTTTCAACCTTATCCAAAAACTGTCTTACATCAATTTTTTCTTTGTTAATACCCATCTTGCCTGCTTCCATCTTTGATAAATCCAAAACCTCGTTAATTAATCTTAATAAATCAGATCCCGAAGAGTGAATAGTCTTTGCAAACTCCTTTTGCTTTTCTGTCAACGGCTCATTATCAGCCTTATCTGCTAATAGCTGAGATAAGACCAATATACTATTTAAAGGGGTTCTTAGTTCATGTGACATATTGGCTAAAAACTCCGACTTATAGCGGTTTGCCACCTCCAGTGCTTTCGCCTTTTCCTCCAACTCTTCCCTAGCCTTCAATAGCTTCTCATTTTTAACCTTAATATCATTTTTTTGTTTTTCCATGCTTTTCGCTTGTTCTTCTAGTTCTTCGTTTGTTATTCTTAACTCTTCCTGCTGCGCTTGAAGCTTCTCTTGGGATTCTCGGAGTGCTGCTGCCTGCTCCTCAAGCTCTTCATTGCTCTGCCTCAGCTCCTCCTGCTGAACCTGCAGTTTTTCCGTCTGTCTCGTAGTTTTATCAAGCAGTTCCTTTAGCTTAATATTCGCCTCTAATGAAGCAAAGCTGAAGGCTATACTTTCACTTACCTGCTTTAAAAAATCAAGCTTGATATCATTTACCTCATTAAAAAAACCAATTTCTAATATGCACTTTACATTATCCTCCAAAACACAAGGGACAACTGCTAAAAACCTCGGTACTGCCTCTCCAGTGCCAGAAGTAACATTAATATAATCTTGAGGTACATTGCTTATTACTACTATTTGCTTTTCTATTACTACCTGACCGATTATGCCTTCACCAGGCTTAAATTGATTTGGTGCAGTCTTACGATTATTATACGCATAGCTGCCCAGCAGCTTATAGATTTCATCCCCCTGCTTAACATAGATTGTACCAACGACACCGTCTAAATATTTTGTTAAATATCCTATTACATTACTGCATAAGTAGTAGATGTCCTTATCTCTTTTCATCAACTCGTTAATTTCAGCCTGCCCGGTTTTAAACCAGCTTTGGTTTATATTCTGGGTAATTATTTGTTGCAGCTTTCCTACAAATATATTAAAATACTTTGCCATTTCTCCAAGCTCATCATTAGATGAAGTTTCCAACCTCGTTCTAAAATGTGTTTCACCCTCAGAAATTTCCTTAAAAGTATTTGCTACCGCCTTTACAGGTGTGATAACAGTTTGTTTAATGGCGACTGATATAATAATTGATGCGATAATAGAAAAAGCCAATATTCCAATCATTATTAATAGTGAAATCTTAATGCTTCTTTCTACCTTTGGTGCATAGGTATTCTGCTCCGCTAAGATTGAATCTTTAATTTCCTTAGTTAGCTGCGTTATTTTGGGACCTATTTTATCCATATACTCGATCAACTTATTTCTTTCCTCATTTAGAGATACTGCATTTAAAAATCCATTATGATAATTCTCTTTATTTCTTTTTAAGTTCTCTAATACCTGCTTATTTAAGCTATCATTTAAGTTGGTATCAAGGTAAACCAATACTTCATTTAACGAATCAAACTCTTCTAATACTCTCTCTAAGGCTTTGTCGTTATTTTCTTCTAAGTATTTCACAATACTTAGCCTTGTTAGTAGTAAATGCCTTCTGACAGACTCTGCATAGTGTACCTGATTGTAATTTCTAGCTTTATATAATTCCTCAATAATATGTGTAATCTGCTGCTCCATAGCTTCTCCCAGAGTCAGAAGGTTAGGCATTATATTATATCTTTCACCTTCATAGTAAACATTTTTATTGAAGCCTTGTTTGTATTCCTGTGCATATTGGCTGATCTCTTCAATTTTATATTCGCGTTCTGTGTCGCTTATCTCTTTTTTAAGCTCAGCTATAGATCTCTCCATTTGCGAAAAACTGGATTGAAAAGCTTCATGCGCAGAATCCTTACCAGATTGTAAATAACTTTTAAAAGCAATTCTGCTTTCAAACAAATATGACTTAATCTCCTCTGCCAGCATATTATCTCTAGCTATTTTTCTATAATGAAAAAAGTCCTGACTTACTCCGCTTAACTCAAAATAGCTAAAAAGTACTGTAATAACAAGAAGTAATACAATAACACTGAATCCAATTGATACTTTTGTTCCCAGCTTTAAATTTCTAAGTATTTGCATTTTGATACCTCACTAACGTATTATTTTCTACCCTGATATATATTTCACTTTCAACATATACTTACTCTTATAATAAATTTAGCATAGTACATTGCTGTAATCAAGTTAAAGCAAATTTTAGCAAGACTACCAAAACCTATTATTGATAGAAAAGTACTGGTTTATTAAATTTACCAGTACTTTTCTATCAATTAATATTATTCATTTCTTCTGGGAGGTTTTGGACCGAAATATTGATACAAATCTGTTTTCATCATTCCATTATATAGCTTTCTTTTTTTATCTGCACGCTTGCCGAAAAACTTTTCAAATTCTTCATGAGCGGTTATTATATAAAATGACCATGTATCAAGCTTGGAGAAAACACTGCCCATGTCCTTGTAAAGCTGTTCTACTGATTTTCTATCCTGTAATCTCTCGCCATAGGGTGGATTTGTTATTATAAATCCATAGCTGTCACTGCTGCTTAGCTCCTTGACCTCTCTCCTTTGAAAGTGTATATGTTCTCCCACACCTGCCAGCACTGCGTTTTTGCGTGCGGTCCTTAGTACGCTTTCATCAATATCATAGCTTTGAATCTTAAGTTTTACGTCCTGTCGTATCTGTGCCTGTGCTTCTTCTCTTGCTTTTTTCCAAGCGTCCTTGTCCTTGAAGCTCCATTTTTCCGCTGTAAATTCACGCTTAAGTCCCGGTGCTATATTTAATCCCATCATCGCTGCTTCAATTGCAATAGTACCTGAACCACAGAAGGGATCAACAAGCAGCCTGTCATATTTCCAAGGAGTAAGCAGTACCATTGCCGCTGCCAAAGTCTCCTTAATGGGTGCCTCACTGCCTATCTCTCTATAGCCTCTTTTATGCAAGGAAATGCCGCTTGTATCAATATATAGTACAACCTTATCCTTGTTCAGAAAAACATGTATAGGATATTTTGCTCCCTTTTCTGGAAACCAGTCAATTTTGTGCTTACTTTTCATGCTTTCCACTACAGCCTTTTTAACTATTGCCTGTATATCAGAAGGGCTGAAAAGCTTTGACTTTACTGTTGAAGCTCTAGCAACTGGAAACTCTGCATCCTTGGGTATCCAATTGTACCACTTGATTTTCTTTGTATTCTGGAAAAGCTCCTCATAAGTCTCTGCATGAAATTCAGCTATTTTTATCATAATCCTTTCTGCTGTTCGCAGCCAAAGATTAGCTTTACATATACCGTACTCATCAGCCCAGAAATTGACTCTTCCGTCCTCAACCTTGCTGATTTCATAGCCTAAATCCTTTATTTCTCTTGATAATATTGCTTCTAAAGCAAAATTACATGGGGCAGTAAGTTCAATTCTCTCCATATTTTCCTCCATTATTTTTCTTATTCGTTCCTTATTTGTTTCATATTTTTTCATTGGCTTAGTCTAACCTTATTTTATTTTTTCCATTTTACTCTCTACCATGTAATTCTAACAGAAATAATTAATTTTCGC
>CALGKJ010000046.1 GCA_937930535.1 uncultured Clostridia bacterium | reverse complement strand
GCCTTTTCATGGTTATAGGTAACTCTTAATATTTCGTGTCTTTGTATTACCGAATTCAGACTCTTTTCTAATAAATCCACATTCATCCTATTGTGTATATCAAAGGATATCTGTTCAAAATATGCATGTGAATCCTTGCTGACTAATGCATTAAACAGCATACCTTCCTGCATAGGGGTTAAAGGATATATATTTTGTATATCTGCCTTGCCCAGCTCGCTGTTTATTTCGTCTAGGTCTTCTATAGTAAGCTTATTATATAAGAAATCAGTTGGGGTATATTCTGTATTTTCCCTGTTGATGCAATGCTCAATATTTTTTATTAGATTTTCCTTGTAGCTTTGAACTAAGTTCTCAACAGTTTCTTTATTATATTCATTTCTATTATAGGTAAATGTTAAAGATAATTTGTTATCTCTAATTAAACCATTTATGTCAAATGCATAGTTTCGTTCCATTTCTGGACTTATTAAGCTTCCAGCTGAATAAGTGGAAATGCCAAAAATATCAGTCTTAATATCTTGGTCAAATTGTCCCAGATAGTTAAAGCTAATTTCAGGCTTTTGTTTTAAGCGTACAGCAGCCTTTGTTTCATCTGAAGCCAAATATCTAAGTATTCCATAACCGATTCCGTTTTTAGGTATACGGTTAAGCTCATCCTTCACATTTTTTATACTGTAGGCAATGTCATGGCTCTTTTCCATATTAAGTACAACAGGATATGCTGATGTAAACCATCCTACGGTTCTATTAATGTTTACATCCTCTATTACGTCTTCTCTTCCATGCCCTTCTAAATTGAGCAGGATCTTGTCATTTCCTGACCATTCTCTGAAGGTGCGTCCAAGAGCAGATATTAATATGTCGTTTATCTCTGTGTTATAGGCGGTATTTACACTTTTTAAGAGTCTGGCTGTAGCTTCCTCGGAAAGCTCCAGAACTATATCCGCTCCCTCTTTTACTTTATTGCAAGTAACTGCGTTATCCTTTGGAAGATGCATTATTTCTGTGTTTGCAATGCTTTCCCAGTATTTAATATATTTACGAGCCTTCGCACTTGAACCATATGCAGCAAGCTTCTCAGCCCATTCCTTAAAGGAGGTGGTTTTATCCTGCAGTACTATGTTTTGTCCTTTTAAGGCTTGCATATATCCAGCAGCTATATCCTCAAGTATTATTCTCCATGATACGCCGTCAACTACAAGGTGGTGTATTATTATTAACAGATGATCGCCATCTATAGTCTTAAATTGTCTAACCTTTACCAAGGGACCTTCAGATAAGTTCATGCTTGAATGAGCAAGCTCTGCCATTTCCTGGATTCTTACAGCACAGTCAGCTTCCTTTGTTAAGTCTGCTGCTTCAAAATCAACCAGTTGTTTCTCAGTTCCTCTGTTATACTGCTTTACTTCATCGGCATCAAGACTATAAACCATTCTTAATGCATCGTGGTGCTCAACAAGCTTTTCAAATACCTTCTTTATAAGCTTTTCATCAAATCCGTTTTTATTGTATAGCATTACAGCATGATTAAAGTGGTGCATGTCTGTAAATTTACCTTCCAAGAACCACTTTTGTATTGGTGTTAATGGAAGCTCACCCTTAACTACAGTCTGTTCTGCCTTTTTGCCGGCTGCTTTTATATAGGCACCAAGCTCTGCAATTGTAGGATGCTGGAATAAATCTTTAATTTCCATTTTCAGGTTATCTTTTTGGAGTCTTGATGCGATTTGTATAGCTTTTATTGAGTCTCCCCCTTGAGAGAAATAGTTGTCATTAATACCGATGCCTTTTACGCCAAGTATTTCTTCCCAAGCTGAAACCAAAGCAGCTTCTATGTCATTTCTTGGAGCAGCATATTCCACTCCCGATTCCATATTTTCGTATGCTTCTAATGCCTTTTTATTAACCTTTCCGTTGGTTGTCAAAGGCATTGCGTCAAGCTGAGAAAAATATGATGGTATCATATAATCCGGCAGTTCCTTGGACAAATGATTTCTAAGCTCTGGTACAGAAAGCTCCTTATCTGCTACTATATATGCATAGAGGAACTTATTTTCTTGCTCGTTTTGCCTGCATAATACAACAGCTTCTCTGATACTCTCGTGGGTTAACAGCTTTGTTTCTATTTCTCCCAACTCTATTCTAAAGCCTCTCAGCTTAACCTGTGTATCCATTCTATCCAAGAATTCAATACTTCCATCTGGCAGCCATCTCACAAGATCCCCTGTCTTATAAAGAAGCTCTCCCTCGTCAAATGGGTTGGATACAAATTTTTCTGCGGTAAGCTCTGGACGGTTTAAATAACCCTTTGCCAGTCCGTCGCCGGCTATGCATAGCTCACCCGCTATTCCTACTGGCTGAAGCTTACTGACAGAATCTAAAATATAAACCTTTGTATTTGACAGCGGCTTTCCTATTGGAATAGTTCCAAGCCCTTGGTCTATGCTGTCTATACTGTGGAAGGTTGCATATACTGTGCTTTCAGTTGGTCCATACACGTGCAGCATTTTTCCTGGTCCCATATATTCAAAAGCTTTCGATACATGTCTTATGGATACTCTTTCGCCGCCGAAAAGTACCCTCTTTATATTCTTGAAACATTCTATGTTAACATCTACAAGGGCATTAAATAATGCAGTTGTAACAAAGAACATAGTTATATTTTCTAATTTTATTAACTCTGAAAGCCTTGATACGTCAAGTAAGATATCCTTATTCAGCAGAACAAGCTTTGCTCCGTTTAGTAAGGCACCGTATATATCAAAGGTAGAACCGTCAAAGGCATAGGTGGATAATTGCAGCAGTGTATCCGTATCGGTTATATCTATGTAGTTTGTATTTAATACAACCCTGCTTATATTATAGTGGGTTATAAGGTTTCCTTTTGGTTTTCCTGTTGAGCCGGAGGTATACATTACATACGCCAAATCATCAGAGGTATTTACCAGCTCCAGATTCTCTATACTCATTTGTTCTAAAACATCAGAAGTATCCTTTAGTACTATAGTGTCAATATCTGATACCTTTGCCAGACACTCATTTTCTAATTCACTATTATCAGTTATAACAATTTTCGTTCCAGAGTCTTCCAATATATTTATGATTCTGTCCTCAGGATATTCCGGGTCTATAGGCAGATATGCACCGCCGGATTTTAATACCGCAATTATGCTTATTATCATTTCCGGTGAACGCTTTAGTATAAGTGCTATCAGATTGTTTTTGCATACCCCTTTATCTCGAAGCAGTCTTGCAAGCTGGTTTGACCTATTATTCAGCTCTCTATAGGTAAGTGACTGCTGTTCATATACTACGGCGATATTATCAGGAGTTGCTTCTACCTGCTTTTCAAACAGCTCCTGTAAGGTTTTCTGTTTAGGAAAATCAGTCTTAGTATTGTTAAATTCTTGCATAATTTGAAGCTTTTCTGCTTCTGTAATTAGTTCTATATCATCAATAATAATATCAGGATTATTTATTACCTGACTTATTATATTGCTTAAGTGGTTTATAATATTATGGATAAAGTCCTTGCTATATGAATTAGAATTATAGCGGAAGGCTATACCTAATTCTTCACCGGGTACAAAGCATATGTTTAAATCATAATTTGACTGCATAAACAAATATACATCATTGATATTAAACTGTTTATCTTCATTAGAGCTTAAAAGTGCCTTTTCAACCGGATAGTTTTCAAATACTATTATGTTATCTAAAAGTCCCTGCTTCAGCTCTGTTAAATTCTGAATTTCTGCCAAGGAGGAATACTCGTATTTTTTAGATTTAAAGGCCTGCTGCTGTATTTGCTTAAGCAGCGACCCAAAGGTTTGTTGCTTTTCTCTTTTCACTCTTACAGGTATGGTATTTATAAATAATCCTACCATATTTTCCACGCCTTTTATTTCCGGCGGTCTCCCTGATACTATGGAACCAAAAACAGAATCCTCTGTATTGTTATATTTTTGAAGCAAAATTCCCCATACAACTTGAACTGCTGTATTTAAAGTAACCTGCTTTTCCTTTGCCAGTTTTTCAAGTCCGTTGGTAAGTTTTTTATCAAAGTTATAGTAGACTTCTTCCTGCTCATAAGCTTCACTCTCTATCTTCTTTCCTAATCTGGGTACTGGTGTTTGCTGCTCATAGCCATCAAGATAGTCTTTCCAATAGTTTAATCCTTCTTCAGCATCATACTGCTTAAGCCAATTTATATATGTAATGAAAGGTTGTACCTCACCAAGCTTTACTGCCTCATTTTTCTTCAGCATTATGTATGCTTGAATAGCTTCATGTGTAATATTTCCAATACTCCAGCCATCAAGTATTATATGGTGATTGCTAAGTATGACTCTATACAAGCTTTCTTTAAGCTTAAATATTGTGAGCTTAATAAGTGTACCCCTTAAAAGATCAAAACCTTGTTTTCTTTCATTTTTAAGAAAAGTTTTAATAAATTCATCTTTACCATTTTCCTCAGTATTAGATATATCTTCATATTGCATACTGACTGGTCTTTCCTTGAACACAACCTGCTGAGGCTTCTTCACCTTTTGATGAACAAAGTTTGTTCTCAAAATATCGTGTCTTTCAATTATTAAATTTAAGCTTTTTTCAAAAAGCTTGACATCAAGTTCACCTTCAACAGTAAAACATAGCTGTTGAAAGTAAGAACTTGACTCATTTTCTATTAATGTATGAAATAGCATACCTTCCTGCATAGGAGAAAGGTTATATATTTTTTGCACTTGAAGCTTTGTTTCCTTAGCTGGTTCTTGCTTCTGAGATTCTAAATTGTTATTCACTTTTATATCACCTCTATTTCTATTGCTGATTAAAATAATTCGCCATTAAAATCGAAGTATTTTGCTTTATAATTATTCAAGTACAACGCCCGCACCTAATTCCTCTGCCTTCTTCAAATAATAGCTGCCAACTGCCATATCAAAAACTGCCATACCCATAGGATTAAACATAATAGCTTCGTTTTTGCCATAATCATTTATACAATCATTGCAAACTACATCAATAATAGATTTGGTAGCTTCCTTTTCTAGTCCTTTTAATTTATACATGTTCTCAATGTCAGTGTTTTCTCTGCATACCTCTTCCCAATCATCTACTATGATGTTTTTGCTTACATAGTCATAAATATCAACCTTAAAGTCACGCAAGGATACATTTAACAGCAGTGCACCCTCTTTTGGTTCTCTATCTATGTAGCTTTCTTTTGATACAGTACATGTTATAAATACGTCTGAATTGTCGTAAACCTCTTGCCAATTGTTTACTACTTCTACTTTATCTCTGCAAGCTTCATCAATTATGCTTTTATCTATAGGACGTAAATCATATAAATATATCTTGGATATTTTATTTCCAAATAGTTCATTGCACATTTTCAAATGATACTGACCTATTGGTCCGAAACCAACTATTCCAAGACTAAAATCCTTTAATCCTCTTACCTTATCAAAGGCTTTCATTACTACACCGCTTACACATGCAGTTCTGATAACACTAAGAAGACCTGTATTAATGACCGCAACAGGTTGTCCAGTATCTGCATTATTTAAAACTACAACACTGTGTGCTCTTGGAATACCCTTATTAATATTATCAGGGAAGCTGGCTATCCACTTTATTCCTGCTACATTGAAATCTTGTCCCAAAAACGCAGGCATCGCTATTATTCTGTTTTTTAAATCTCGGTATCTGAGATAAGGTTTAATAGGTTGAGCAAACTCTTTATTCTCAAGGCATTTTACGGCATTTTCTAACTGCTCCACAATTTGACCCCAATTTATACCAATTTGATTAATACTGTTTTCATTAAGATATCTCATAATTACTTCGCTCCTTCAAAATAGTATTTATATTGCAACTGTTTTATATATGTATTTATCACACCACTCTCTGTTATAAAGAGTAGTTACATATCTGTCGCCTCTATCAGGGAATAATATTACAACGTTAGGCTTTTTATCAAAACTCTTTCCTTCAAAATACCTATTAACTGCGGATAGTACAGTTCCAGATGAACCTCCTGCCAAAATCAGACATTCTCTCAACAATCTATGACACATATTAACAGTATCAGCTTCTTTAACCATTATAACTTCATCTATTATTGCTTGTTTTAGTATTTCAGGTACTATACTGGAGCCCATGCCTGGAATATAACGCTTTTTAGCAGGCCCGCCAAATATTACAGAACCCTCTACATCTACAGCTATAACCTTTGTATTAGGGTATGTATCCTTTATCTTTCTTGATAACCCTGATATTGTACCACCTGAGCTTACTCCGATAAAAATATAGTCTAAATCTTTTACTGCCTCACATATTTCTGAACCCAGGGTATTATAATATGCCTCAGCATTATATGGATTTGCATACTGATTAACCCAGTATGAGTTGGGTACTCTTTCCTGTACTTCTTTTACCCTTTTAAGTCTGCTAAGTAAATACCCTCCGTTTTTATCAGGCTCTGTTACTTTCTCGATATTGTCACATAAGTTATTAATAATAGTTTCATTTACCGAGGTTATATTTGGATCTATTACCGCACAAAACTTTAAACCTAACTTTCTGCAATATGAGGATAGTGCTATACCAAAATTTCCTGAAGTTGATTCAATAATAAGTGTATCCTTGTTTATTTCTCCAGATTTTAGAAGCTTATTTAAAATATAGGATGCTGCTCTATCTTTTACACTGCCAGTTGGATTATAAAATTCTAATTTTGAATAAAGATTAATATTTTCTAAGCCCTTCATGGTTATACTTATCATAGGTGTATTTCCAACCTTGTCTAAAAAACTATCAAACATAATTTTCCTCCTAACCTGCATGAAAAGTTGGTCTGCCCAGCTTTCAGCAGTAATCAATGAAAATAAAGCAGGTGACAGTAAATTGCCTTAATCAAACGCAGCTTCATTCTCGTGTTTATATGGTACAAGCATCGCTGAAATAGTGATTTCAGCATACCTTTGTTATAGTGCCTTTATTAATTTAATATTGTACTGACTGTTAACCCTACTGATTTAACAGCCAGTACAGCAATATGAAATTAATTACTCTAAAACTTTAAGTTGTCGTATTTACTGAAAAAGATCCAGTATATCTTCTAATTCGGTAATAGAAAGTTCATCGCTTCCCAAGTCTGATGCTGTAAGCTCTGTCTTACCGCTATTTGCACAATGATCTATTATCTGGGTTAAACTGTTTATATAGTATTCCACAAGCTTTGCTGCGGTGCTTTCATCATACTTGCTCTTGTTATAGCAGATTTCTATCAAAAGCTTGCCGTTCTTAATCACTACGATAATATCAAAATTAAACAACTGCTTATCTTGTACCATATTTCTGCTGAATATTTTAAATGTTCCTAAATCCTTCTCATCTTTTACGCCTAGATATCTTAAAGCTATTTGAGGACTCACTTTAGTTTCTAACCTCTGGCCGCTGTCATTTACTGCAAGATATTTTAGCAGTCCATAACCTAAGCCTTTATTTGGTATACGCCTTATGTTTTCCTTTATTTCCTTTATTCTATAGGACATATCTTCACTAGCTGACATATCTAGCAGCATAGGATGCAGATAGTCAAACTGACCAACAGCTTTCTCAAAATCCAACTCGCTTATTACATTATTTCGTCCGCTTCTGAAGAGATTTATCATGGTTTTATTTATACCGAAGCAAGCTTCAAATGCCATGCCCAAGGCCATTATTACAATATCATCAGTTTGAGTGTTATATACTTCATTTGTATTTTCTAGAAGCTTAGCAGTATACTCTTGTGAAAGTTCAGTGCAGACCTTACCTGAATTATCTGTCTCATTATTTTGCATTTCCTTGTCCTGAGGCAGTAATTCTATATTGTTTTCTTCTAACTTCAACCAATATTCTGCTTCTTTTGCAGTCTGCTTGCTTTCAGCTATTTCTTTTAATCTGCTGTACCAAGCTCTAAAGGAATCGGCTTTTGAAGAAAAGCTTATATTTTGATTATTCTGCACTTGTATATAGCCATAATTAAAGTCTTCAATCAGCACTTCCATTGATTCTTCGTCTGAAATCAATGAGTGAACAGCTATCAGCATATAGTCGGCATCTTCTGTCCTGAATAAGCCTGTCTTAATGAGTATATTTTTATTAGGATCCATGCTTCTTATTAAGTGTTCAGCATTTTCCTTCATTTGAGCTTCATAATCATCAGCATTGCTTAAATCGAATATTTCTAACTCAAATTCCTTTTTGTCAAAATCTACACTTTGCTGAACTACCTCTTTATCACAAACTTCAAATACCGTTCTTAATGCATCATGATGCTTTATCAGCTTCGAAAATACCTGTTTTACTATTTCTGCATCAAAGCCATCAGCTTTTTTTAGCATTACTGCAATACTTTGCGTGTTCATATCCTGCTGCTGCTCTAATATCCACTGCTGAATCGGTGTTAACAGCATATCTGTGTTTTCATCTGCTGAATCAGCCTGCTTGCTTGTGCTGTCCAAATACTTAGCTAGTGAGGCTATTGTCTGATATTTTAATAAATCATTTATATCAATATTAATATCTGCTTTTTGAAGTCTTGAGGATATCTGTATTGCCATTATGGAGTCGCCGCCGATCTCAAAATAATTATCATCAACATTAAATTCCTTTATACCCAGCACATCACTCCATACCCTTGCTATAATCTTTTCATTTTTAGTATAGCTGTTATTATCTCGTCCCTTTAACGTAATATCAGCATAGTCATCCTCTTCAACCTTTTGTACATGCTGCTCAATATGCTCTTCACATTGTTCCAGCACCTGCTTTAACTCTACATATACAGCTTTCAGTTTCGCAGATAATTCTTCTGGCAGCTCTGAGCTTGACAGCAATTGCTCAATCATTTCCAGTTTGTTAGTTTGTCCCTGCTGTATTTTAGGCTTTATGCCATATTTATTCATCTGCTGTTTAATGCCTTCGGACAGTTTAAATGGCAGCTTGTCAAACATATAGCGCATATTTTCATCGTAATTCAACTGTCCTACTAATACTCTATTTACGTCCTTGTTTAGAACTTCATCAAATGCTTTCATTGCCACATCTGTGTATATTGCCTTAAATGCCATATCAAAGTTTACACCATGATTAAATGCCATTCCAATTTCCTTCCAAGATACCCAGTTTATGGTTAATGTCTTCTTGCCTTGCAGTTTTCTGTATTCTGCATAAGAATCCATGTAAGCATTAGCGGCGGCATAATCTCCTTGTCCGTTTACAGTCAGTACTGTTGCTACCGAAGAAAACATTACAAAGAAATCAAGATTATCTTCTTTTGTTACATTGTCAAGTATCCAGGTTCCAAGCACCTTTGGCTTAATAACTCCGCTAAAGATATCTTCATCCTTCCTTACAATGTATCCATCTCCCGCAACACCAGCTCCATGAATTACACCATCGATACTTCCATATTTTTGTCTTAAATAATCTACTGCTGTTCTCATTCCCTCAAGGTTTGTCGCATCAGCACTTAGGCATTCTACAGTGGAACCCTTTGCTTCCAATGCTTGTATTGCTTTTATCTTCTCACAAGTCTTCTTATCCTGTCCAGCCTGTAGAATCGCTTCCCATTGACTTCGTTCCGGCATATTTGTACGGTTTATCAGTCCCAGCCTTACATTTTTCTTTTCCGCCAGATATTTGGCTACCTCAAAGCCTAGTCCTCCCGTACCACCCGTTATTATATATACTCCATTTTCCTTTATTTCTGTTTTTTGCTCTTTTGCACCCATCACATCGGCAGCTCTGAATTCTTCTACATATCGGCTGCCCTTTCTATAAGCTGTTCTATACTCCTGCTGCCATCTGAATCCATCATATAGCTCTTCTTCTGTTGTTTGAGAATCTATATCCATACAACGTATACGAAGAGTCGGATATTCTCTTTCCACCGCCTTGCCAAGCGCAAACATAGGTGCATTTTCAGGTTTAATCAGTTCATCTTCTCCAACTATGTTGTTTACATAATCAGATACGAGCATTAGTCCTATATTGCTCTTTATATCGTTCTTATACAATGCTCTTGTTAAGTAGTAAAGGCTATATAATCCGCTTCTTTGAACCTTTTCAAGCTGCTCAATATTCTTAATTTCCGTACTTCCTAGGGTAGACATATGGATTATGTCTGTTACAGCACTTGTTTTTAGTTCCTTGAATAGTTTTATATAATCCGTCTCGCTGTCGCCTACTATATAATCTTCTAAACTTATTTTCTCAAAGCCTTCACCGTAATTAACACTTATGACATTTCGTCCTTCTTGCTTGAGTTTTTCTATCAGCTTGTCAGACTTATAGAAGGAATTTCTAAATATGACCACATTACCATTACCGCAGACCTCAGCTTTCTTTTCCAGTTCCTCTTTTTTAAAGCCGAGAATATAATATAGGCTTGTGTCTTCCTCGTTATTGGCACCCGGTATATCCAGCCAGCAGCGCACTTTTTCGAATGGATAGGTTGGGAGGCTGATTTTCTTAAGATTCTCTTTACCGTATAGCTTATCCCAGTTAATATCAGCACCTTTTACATATAGTTCTGCAATTTCCTTCAGAAGTATGTTATCTGATTTTCCTGATTCTAGGAATTTATCGATTTTTGCTTCTGAGTTCTTGCTTAACTCTCTGATATTTTCCTTGGTAATTTCCCCAGCTTTTACATCCCTTCCATCAAGAACCACCTTGTGCCTTCCATACAATATATTGTCAGCGTGGTTATCAAAAAGTTGTGTTATATTTATACTTTCTATTCCAGTTTCAAGCTCTTTCTTACTATTTATTACAAAAGCAAGTCTATGCTCATAATGACCTCTGCCCACATTTGTAGTATAGCATACATTCATTATATTTACTTTATTTTTTAGTAATTGTCTGTAACTTTTTATAAGATTTTTTAAAGATTCTTCACTTTTTGCCGAGAGTGTTAGTATTTGAGGCATATTTTGTTTTTCTTCTGCAAATTTATCCTCGTTAACTGGAGGCTGTTCCAAAACTGGAGGCTGTTCCAAAATTAAATGACAATTGGTTCCGCTAAAGCCAAAAGCACTTACTCCGCACCTTATAGGCATATTACCAGTATCCCAAGTCTTTAACTCTGTATTTACATACATCGGTGAGTCTTCAAAGTTTATTCTATGGTTAGGCTTTTTAAAGTGTACTGTTGGTGTCAGTTCTTTATGCTTTATGGACATAACTGCTTTAATTAAACCGACAATACCTGCTCCCTCAAATAGGTGTCCTATATTAGTCTTTACAGAGCTTATTGCACAGAACTGCTTTCTATCTGTATATCTTCTGAAAGCTTCTGTAAGTGCTTCAATTTCAATTGGATCACCAAGCTTAGTCCCTGTTCCGTGAGCTTCTATGTAAGAAATAGTTTCAGGGTCTACTCCCGCATCCTTCCAGGCACTTATTATAACGTCTGTCTGGGCTGAAGCATTTGGAGCGGTTATACCTGCCGAGTTACCATCTTGATTTATGGCACTTCCTTTTATTACTGCATATATGTTGTCCCCATCAGCAATTGCTTTATCAAGGGGCTTTAATATAACTGCCGCAACACCTTCTCCGATACCGGTACCGTCTGAGCTGTCATCAAAGGTCCTTGTACGGTAATCTGAGGATTCTATACCTAACTTTAAATCTCCGTCTACTGGAAGCATGTTTATCTTTGCACCTCCAGCAATAGCCATATCGCATTCGCCGTTTTTGATAGCCTTACATGCCAGATGCACCGACAATAGCGAAGATGAACACGCAGTATCAACTACCAAGCTTGGTCCTTTCAGATCCAGCAAGTATGATACCCTGCTTGGAATAATACAAGGTATATTTCCGGCTACTGACATGGACATGGATTGTGGTTCCACCTTAGCTACCATTCTTCCATATGTATCTCTAAAGTCACTTCCAAAGCCTACATAGATTCCAGTATTGCTTCCCACAAGCCTTTGACCGCCATAGCCTGCATCTTCTATAGCTGTCCATACTGTTTCCAAGAACATTCTTTGGTTTGGATCCATTAAGCTTGCTTCCTTTGGACTCATTCGGAAGAACTTGTAGTCAAACTTATCTATTTCATCAAGATAACCGCCTTCAATATACTTTAGCTTGCTTTCGTCAATTCCTGCAAATCTAATATAATTGTCTGCATCTTTTTTCCTGTTTGCAGGGAATGGCTTTATAAGATCTTTTCCGCTTCTCACATTTTCCCATAGTGTTTCTACATTATCTGCACTTGGCATTCTAGCCGCCATACCGATAACAGCAATATCTGTTATTTGTGTGTTATCACGCTTTTGCTCTTTAAAGCTTATTGTTTTTCTGTCTGTCTGTTGATCTATATATTCAGCCAGCTTTGTAATAGTAGGATTTCCGAATATTTTTGCTACTGTTACCTTGCCGGGGAACAGCTTATCCAGCTTCTCATTAAGCTGAGTAAGCATAATAGAATCCGCTCCCATATCAAAGAAGCTTGCATCTACATCTATATCATTTATTCCCAGCACCTCTCTGCATGCCTGGATAATTTTCTTTTGAGTTTCTGATGATTTTTCTTCTGTTTCAAGCTTTTTCTTGCACGAATCCAAATCATGCTTTACTTTATTTGAAAGCTTGAATGGGAATTTTTCAAGCATGTATACCATTTTGCTTTCAAAGTTCAACTGTCCTACAAGTACTCTGTTGATATCCTTATTAAGAATCTCATCAAAGGCGTTCATTGCCATATCTGTAGCAATTACTTTGAATACAGTATCAGTGTTTACACCATGATTAACTGCCATACCAGTTTCTTTCCATGATACCCAGTTAATAGTCACAGTCTTTTTACCTTGATTTTTTCTGTATTCTGCAAAGGCATCCATATAGGAGTTTCCAGAAGCATAATCACATTGTCCATTGACTACAAGTACTGTTGCAACTGATGAGAACATCACAAAGAAATCAAGCTTATCTTCCTTTGTTATATTATCAAGTATCCAAGTTCCCAGTATCTTAGGCTTAACTACTCCGCTAAAGATTTTTTCGTCCTTTCTTACAATGTAGCCATCCCCTGCAACACCTGCGCCGTGAACTACGCCATCTATTCTTCCATATTTTTCTCTCATAAAGCTTACAGCGGCTCTCATTTCCTCATGGTTTGAGGCATCAGCACTTAGACACTCAACTATAGAGCCCTTAGCTTCTATTGCTTGTATTGCTCGTATTCTTTCACAAGCTTTTTTGTCTTGTTCATTTCTTAATATTTGCTGCCATTGGCTTCTATCCGGCATACCCGAACGATTAACCAAGCCTAATACTACATTATTTCTTTCTGCCAGATATTTAGCTACTTCAAAGCCTATACCGCCTGTGCCGCCTGTGATTACATATACTCCCTTTTCCTTTATTTCAATTTTATCGTCTTTTGCACCTTGTACATCAACAGTTCTGAATTCTTCAATATATCTGCTGCCATTTCTATAGGCACTTCTGTATTCAATCTGCCATTTGAAGCCTTCATAAAGTTCTTCCACCGTTGTATGCATATCTATATCCATGCTTCGTATATGCAAGCTTGGGTACTCTTTTTCTACAGCTTTTCCCATAGTAAGCAATGGTACATTCTCAGGCTTTAACTGCTCTTCTTCTCCGCTTATTTGATTTGCATAATCGGATATCAGCATTAAGCCTATTTTGTCCTTTATATTGTTTGTATGTAATGCTCTTGTTAAATAGTAAAGGCTGTATATTCCGCTCCTTTGAGTTTTTTCAAGCTGTTCTATACTATCTATATTACTATCTCTCAGGGTAGCCATATGGATTATGTCTGTTACTGCTTTGTTTTTTAGATCTTCAAACAGTCTTACAAAGTCTGCTTCTGCATCACCCACTACATAGCTTTCTTCACTTGATTTTTCATAAGCCGCTCCCAGTTGTATTTCTATAACATTTCGACCTTCCTGCTTTAATTTTTCTATTAAAGCATCAGTCATGCTTGTAGTACCTCTAAATACGGCTACGCTTTTATTGCCGCATATTTCTGTTTCCTTTTGCAGCTTCTCTTTTCTAAAGCCTATAGTGTAGTACATGCTTTCATCAGCACTGCTTTCCGCTCCAGGTATATCCAGCCAGCAGCGAGTTCTTTCAAAGGGGTAGGTAGGCAAGCTTGCTTTCTTTAGCTTTTCAGAGCCATAAAGCTCATCCCAGTTAATATCAGCACCTTTTACATATAGCTCAGCAATTTCCTTTAAAACTTCAATATCTGTTTTACCGGATTCAATAAACCCACTTATTTTTATATCTGCCAGCTTGGCAAGCTCTTTTATATTTTCTTTTGTAAGCTCACCAGCTTTTGCATCTTTTTCATCAGATATTATCTTATACTTTCCATAAAGTATATTTTCTGAATTACAATCAGATAACTGCATTGAGCTTAGCTGCTTAAATGCATCTCTTAAATCCTGTATACCATTTGTTAATATAGCAAGCCTGTGCTCATAGTGTCCTCTTCCAGTATTTGCAGTATAGCAGATATCCGAAATACTTACATTTTCAGTCAGTGACTCATAATAGCTTCTGACAAGAGTCTGCAACGCCTCCTCACTCTTTGCAGAAAGTGTAAGTATCTGCGGCTGATTCGCTCTGCCTTCTATAGACATAGCTTCCTCAAGCTGAGCTTCCTCTAAAATCATATGACAGTTTGTTCCGCTTAATCCAAAGGCACTAACGCCGCATCTTCTTGGTATATCACCAGCTTCCCAGCTCTTTAGCTCTGTGTTTACATATACTGGTGATTCCTCGAAGCTTATTCGATGATTGGGCTTCTTAAAATGCAGGGATGGTACAAGCTCTTTGTTTTTCAAGGATAGTGCTGCTTTTATCAGACTGGTAACACCAGCTGCTTCATAAAGGTGACCTATATTTGTCTTAACTGAAGCTATTGCGCAGAACTGTTTTTTGTCTGTATATTTTCTGAAAGCTTCTGTAAGTCCTTCTATTTCTATAGGATCTCCTAATTTTGTTCCTGTTCCATGGGCTTCAATGTATGCAATTGTTTCTGGATTTATACCGGCATCCTTCCAGGCGTTCAGCAATACCTCGGTTTGTGCCGATGCATTCGGTGCTGTTATGCCTACTGAGAATCCATCCTGATTTAATGCACTTCCCTTTATTACTGCATATATATTATCGCCATCAGCTATTGCCTTATCCAAGGGCTTTAATATAACTGCGCCAGCACCTTCGCCAGCTCCAGTACCATCTGAGCTGTCATCGAAGGTTCTTGCTCTGCTGTCAGAGGATTCAATTCCAAGCTCCATATCACTTTCTACTGGAAGCAGATTCAGCTTGATTCCTCCAGCTATTGCCATATCACATTCGCCTTCTTTTAAAGCTTTACATGCCAGATGTACTGATAACAAGGAGGAGGAGCATGCTGTATCCAATAGTATGCTTGGTCCTTTTAAATCCAGAATATACGAAATTCTGCTTGGTATTATTGCCGGTAAATTGCCTGGTATTGAAACAGATGGTATCTCTTCTTGTGTATCTCCCATCATTCTTGCGTAATTATCCTTGGGATTCATTCCATAACCAACATATATCCCTGTATTGCTTCCAACTATTTTTTTGCCGCCATAACCAGCGTCTTCTATTGCGGTTAATGCTGTTTCAAGGAATACTCTTTGGTTTGGATCCATTAAGCTTGCTTCTTTTGGAGTTATACGGAAGAACTTGTAGTCAAATTTATCAATTTCGTCAAGATAGCCTCCATCAATATACTTTATCTGATGCTTATCCATACCTTTATATACCAGGTAGTTTTCAACATCCTTCCTTCTGCTTACAGGGAATGGTCTTATTTCGTCTCTTCCTTCTCTTACCAGCTTCCATAGCTCGTTGAAATTCTTTGCTCCCGGCAGTCTAGCTGCCATACCTATAATTGCAACTACACCGGATTTTTCATCACTGCGCTCCTGTTTTCCAACAGCAGTAAGCTTTTCACCGCCCTGCTGGTCTATATGCTCTGCCAGTTTTGCTATTGTAGGATGTCCGAATATCTTTGATACACTTACCTTGCCCGGGAAAAGCTTTTCAAGCTTTTCATTCAATCTGGTAAGGGCAATAGAGTCTGCTCCTAAATCAAAGAAGCTTATATCTACATCTATATCCTTAACTCCCAGCACTTCTTTACATGCCTGAATTATTTTCTTTTCGGTTTCTGTAGATTTTTCTTCTGTCTCCAGCTTCTTTTTACACATTTCCAAATCATGCTTTACTCTGCTGGACAGCTTAAATGGGAATCTTTCAAGCATATAAACCATTTTGCTTTCAAAGTTTAACTGACCTATAAGTACTCTGTTTATATCTTTATTAAGAACCTCGTCAAAGGCAGTCATAGCTTTATCTGTATATATGGCTTTGAATACTGTATCAGAGTTTACGCCGTGGTTGACCGCCATACCAATTTCCTTCCACGGAACCCAATTTATCGAAAGGGTCTTCTTGCCTTGTTTTCTTCTATACTCAGCATAGGAATCCATATAGGAGTTGGCCGCTGCATAATCACCCTGTCCATGTACCGTAAGGACTGTTGCTACTGATGAGAACATTACAAAGAAGTCAAGAGTATCTTCTTTTGTAAGCTGATCAAGTATCCATGTGCCTAGTATCTTAGGTCTTAATACTCCGCTGAATATTGCTTCGTCCTTTCTTGCTATGTATCCGTCCCCCGCTATTCCTGCACCATGTATTACGCCATTTATTTTTCCGTATTTTTCTCTCAGAGCCTTTATTGCTGATCCCATTTCCTCCTGATTTGATGCATCAGCACTCATGCACTCTACTACCGAACCCTTTGCTTCTATTTCCTGTATGGCTTTTATATTTTTTATGGTCTTTTTGTCTTGTTTCTTGCTTAGTATCTGTTGCCATTGACTGCGTTCGGGCATTTTTGAGCGGTTAATCAAGCCTAGTATGACTTTATTTCTTTCTGTCAGGTATTTGGCTACCTCAAAGCCAATGCCTCCCATACCGCCTGTAATTACATATACGCCATTTTCCTTAATCTCTACTTTTTGCTCCCTTGCATCTTCAACATCAACAACTGTGAATTCTTCAACGTATCTATCGCCGTTTCTGTAAGAAGCCCTATACTCCTGCTGATACTTAAAGCCTGCATACATATCCTCAATTGTTGTATGTACATCTATGTCCATGCAGCGTATTTTGAGACTTGGATATTCTCTTTCAACTGCCTTACCTAATGCAAACATAGGGGCATTTTCCGGCTTTATACATTCTTCTTTTCCACTTACGCTGTTTACATAGTCTGATACTATTAAAAGATTTATTTTATCCTTTATATTGTTTGCAAATAGTGCTCTAGTCAAATAGAATAAGCTGTATGCACCATTTCTTTGATTGTATTCAAGCTGTTCTATGCTTTGGATCTCTCTATCACTTAATGTAGCCATATGGATTATATCTGTAATAGTACTGTTTTTCAGTTCTTCAAATAATCTGACATAGTCTGCTTCACTGTCTCCTATTGTATATCGTTCAGCAGCTATCTGTTCATAGCCGGCACTGCATTTAACCTCTATAACGCTTCTTCCGTCCTTTTTCAGCTTTTCTATCAGCTTATCTGACTTTTGGGTGGAATCCTTAAATACAATTATATTTCCATCACTGCATACCTCAGTCTTATTTTGAAGTTCTTCCTTCTTAAAGCCTAGAGTATAGCAGATATTTGATTGGTCTTCGCCTTCAGCACCCGGAATGTCAATCCAGCATCTTTCTCTTTCAAGAGGGCATAAGGGAAGACTTACTCTTGCATGTTCCTTGTCTTTATATAGAAGATCCCAACTGATTTCAGCACCCTTTACATACATCTGGCAAAGCTCTTCTAAAAGTTGTTTGTCTGTCTCGCCTGATTTAATGTATTTTTTAAGTTTTTTGTTTGCTTCCTTTGTTAAAGCTGCCTTATCCGACTCTAAAAGCTCTCCTGACTGCTGAGATTCTTTTGCTTCATTGATAATCTTGTGCTGACCGTAATACAAGCTTGAGGATTGCAGCACTTCTATGTTATCGCTGTGCAATGAGTCTATTAGAGACTTAAACTCTTCGTTGTTATTAACTATTGCAGCTATTCTATAATTATAGTGTCCTCTGCCTGTGTTTACTGTGTAGCAAACGTCTTTAAAGTCAAAGCTGTTTTCTACAAAGCTCTTATAGCTGTTTATTAGCTTTTTAAGTCCTTTTTCACTTCTTGCTGATAAAGTAAATACCAGAGGAGCATTGTTTTCAGCTGTATTTGTTCTAACTATTTCTGGTGCTTCCTCCAAAATCACATGACAGTTTGTTCCGCTGAAGCCAAAAGCACTGATACCGCATCTTCTTGGGGAATTATCAGCTTCCCATTCTGTCAGCTTGTCAACAACATAAACCGGCGAGTCCTCAAAGTCGATCTCGCTGTTTGGCTTAGTAAAGTTCAGGCTTGGAGGCAGCTCTCTGTTTTTCAATGCCAGTGTAGCCTTTATAAGACTGGCAATACCTGCTGTTTCAAATAAATGTCCAATATTAGTCTTTACTGAGCCTATTGCACAGAACTGCTTTTTATCTGTAAATCTTCTGAAGGCCTGTTTAATACCAGCTATTTCAATTGGGTCGCCCAGCTTTGTTCCTGTTCCGTGGGCTTCAATATATGATATAGTTTCTGGATTTACTCCTGCATTCTTCCATGCGCTGCTGATAACATCAGCTTGTGCCAAAAGATTAGGAGCTGTTATACCTGCCGAGTTTCCATCCTGATTTATTGCACTGCCCTTTATTACAGAATATATATTATCTCTGTCCCTTAATGCCTTGCTTAAGCGTTTTAATACAACAACGCCTGCCCCTTCACCCAGACCTGTACCATCCGAGCTGTCATCAAAGGTTCTTGCTTTTCCATCCGAGGACTCCATACCAATACGCTGTTCCTTGATAGGCATTATGCTTGTCCTGACGCCTCCTACAAGAGCCATGTCGCAGTCGCCCTTCAATAGTCCTTGGGCTGCAAGATGCACTGCCACCAGCGAGGATGAACATGCTGTATCTATAAGCATTGTAGGTCCTTTTAAATCCATCAGGTATGATAATCTGCTTGGTATAATGGATGGAAGGTTACCTGCCATTGACATAGAGCTTAAGCTGCTGTCTACATCAACTATCATCTGCTTATATTTAAAGCCTTCTACGTCTCCTATATAGCCTACATAAACACCTGTTTTGCTTTCAGTAAGCTTATTTCCGCTGTAGCCTGCATCCTCCAATGCCTGCCATGCTGCTTCAAGGAAAATTCTCTGATTTGGATTCATCAAGCTTGCTTCCTTTGGAGTTACACGGAAAAGCTTGTAATCAAACTTATCAATTTCTTTTAGATAGCAGCCTTCTATATAATCTACACCGTCAGCATCTTTTCCTATGTATTTAAGATAATTATCTATATCTTTCTTCCTTGATTTGGGGAACTCACTTACACTTTCCTTACCGCTTCTGATGTTCTTCCAAAACTCATCTACACCATCTGCCATAGGAAATCTTAGAGACATCCCTATAATTGCTATATCCTCACATTTATCTGCTTCAAGCTCTGTCTCAATGTGCCTATTTTTATCCCCATTTTCGATAAACTCCGAAAGCTTTGCTATAGAGGGGTATGCAAACAAATCTGTTACGGTTACTTTACCGGGATACTCCTCATCAAGTTTTTGTGTAATGCTAGAAAGCTGCAAGGAGTTTATACCCCATTCAAAAAAGTTGTCATTTATAGATATCTTATTATTATCAAGTATCTGTCTGCAAATATTCAGCAGCTTGTCCTGAAGCTCACTAATATCACTATTATCTTCTTCTGCATCCTTGGCAATTTGCAGCTCCATCGCTTCCTTTACCTTTTGCCATATGTCATTAAATTCTCCTTTTTGGAACATCTCAGCCAGCTTATATCTCTGCACTTTTCCGCTTGTTGTCTTTGGTATCTTTTTTACTGGAATAATATAATTAATTTGTAAACCCATGCTGACATTTATGGCTCTTCTAATTTCAAGTGCAAGCTTTGCAAATTCTTCTGGCTTTTTCTTGAATATTACATAAATAACCAATTCCTCTAGCTGCTTCTCTATATTCTGTACACCACATGCAGCTATTTTACCCAACTCAACACCATCAACACTTTCTGCTACTCTTTCTATATCATGGGGATAGAAGTTCTGACCATTTACAAAGATTATATCTTTAGCTCTTCCAGTTATTACAAGACGATTATTTCTCATAAACCCTAAATCTCCAGTATTAAGCCATCCGCCTTGCCTTACTGTTTTACTTGTAGCTGTCGTATTATTGTAGTATCCGCTTGTTACATTTCCGCCTCTTATTTGAATATTTCCTATTCTATAATCTTCCAGTACTTTATCTTTATCATTACATATTCTGACTTCACAGTTATCTACAGCATAGCCTACATCTACAAAGCTGACGCAATTAGCTTCACCCTTTTGAACCTCTTTTACAGTATCTCCGATATTTAGAGAATCTCTGTCAACATATACAGTTATAAAGTCTTCCTGTACCGGTGGGAAGGTTACGCCAAGGCTTGCCTCAGCCATTCCATACACAGTAAACATGGTATTTTTCTTAAGTCCATACTTTTCCATAGTACCTAAGAACTCATTGCACAAGTCTGATGATATGGGCTCAGCACCATTAAAGATGAATCTTATGTTAGACAAATCCCAGTCTGCTGCATTCTCAGGCTTATAGAAGGTTAAGAAATATCTATATCCAAAGTTTGGTGAGCATAGTATTGTAATTCTATGTTCATTAGCCTTTTTAAGCCATAAAACTGGATTTCTGATAAATAGGGCAGTAGGCATAAGATATTGATCCATACCGCCTAGCATAGATCCCATATGCAACCCTATCATACCCATGTCATGTGTTAGAGGCATCCAGCTTAATGTACTATCCTGTGAGGTCATTTTTGTGCCTAACACCATAGCAGATATATTGCACAATAGATTTTCATGTGTAAGAATTACTCCCTTAGGATCCCCTGTAGAGCCTGAGGAAAATTGTACAAAAGCGATCTCTTTAGCATCTTTCTCCACTTCGGTACCCGCTTTGTCATACTTTGGTATATCTTCAACTAAAATTGTCTTGTTAGAAACTGTATTATATTTCTCATAATACTTGGTTCCTATTGTATGCTTCTCCATCTTGTTTAAGGTTTCTTTATCTGTTATAAGATATGGATTGTTCAAAACACCCCATATCTTATAAAGCTTTGCTCTGTGCTCATCATTATGACCTACACTTGTTGGAACTGGTATAATTCCACCCAAGAGACATGCCCAGAATATAGTAAGGTATTTTTCATTGTCCTCTATCTGAAACACAAGCTCGTCATTTTTACCAATACCTCTTTCCTGAAGCATATAAAGTATCTTTAGTGCATTATCATACAATTCCTTATATGTAAGCTTTTTTTCATCATGTGAACCATTAACAAAAATAACACCTTTTGAATCCACGTTAGCATTGTATTTTAACATTTCGCATAAATTTTTAAAAATCATAGCAATCCCTTCTTTATATATAAAATTAGAGGTTGTGATTAATCTTTACCAAGTTACATTATTAAAAAAATGTTTTAAGGACTTTGTTCTTTTCATAAGCGCAACTATTGCGATTATTATTATTGTAGGTATTGTTACTATATATCCCCAGTTAAAGTATTCAAGTGCAATACCATAGATCCATATGCCAACAACCATAGCTACTGAACCTAAAATATTAACAACTCCTATAACACTTGCCCTCAGTTCTTCTGGTGTAGAGCTTTGTATATAGCTTAGTGCCGGTATGTTAACAAAACCTACAAATATACCCATCAGTGCATATAGCAAACAGAATATTATTGTTGTAAGCCACGTTTTGGCATCAGTAAAAAATGGAAGCATGGGAAATATCCATAAAATCGTCATTCCCATTTGCAGCTGGAAGAATGACAGCATTTTTTTAAACATTTCCAGTGAATTATTCTTAAAGGTAATAAGTACCGCACCAATAAGCATACCAACCGCACCAGCAGCCTGAATCTGAGATAGCTGTACCTCTGAAAGACCGATCTGGTTGTAAGTAATATATTGAATAACTACATTGGATAAAGCTCCAAAGGCAAACATGCTTAAAAAGGTAGCTGCAAGGAGCATTTTGATACCCTTTTGAGTATTAAGATACTTATATACATCTTTAAGTGCTTCTTTATAGGGCTTCTTTTCATCTGCTTTATTGGTATTGCTGTAGCGAAGTAAAATCTCCAGTAATCCCGAGATAATAAATGCAATACCCGTCATAAAAATAATAATATTCATACCGAATATTCTATATACAAATGCTCCTACTATAGGTCCGCCTATTCTTATTATTGCACCTATACCTTGAAAAGCTGAATTAAGTCTCATTATATCATCCTTTTCAGCAATATTTGGTATTGAAGCAGTAATAGCCAGTGAAAAGACAGCCTGTATACTGCTAAGTATAATGGTGACAGCAGCAAGCATTGTTGCACCATTGCTGCCAAGCTTAAATAAAAAGGCAAACAGAAGTACAACACAGCCGGATATTATATCAGTCATTATAACTATTTTCTTTTTATTTCCCCTGTCAATAAGTACTCCCCCAAACATATTTACTACTATGCCTGGGATCAAGGATAATGAAATTACTGAAGCAAATAAGCTGGCTGAACCTGTGGCATCTAAAAGATATAGTCCTATTGTAAATCTGAAAATAACTGTTCCAAGCTCAGATATTAATCTTGATATGCAAAATAATATATAGTTTGGTCCAAAGGCAGCTTTAGGGGAGTTAGGGGTCACTGGTATATTTTCACTCATATATAATCCTCCTTAATGTTTGCGGATGTACTACTCTGTTCTTAAGGCTCTGCCGTTTTCTGATTTTAGCCCGACTTCTACTGTATGTATTAAAACTTGAGCTTCATTTAACTTGAAATATTTTTTGATTTTATCAAAATTCATATTACCAATAGAGCAAAGTCCTATGTTGCAAAGCTCAGCAGCGGATGTCAACGCTCCCACCATTATACCCGCATCTATACATGCATAATAGTATGCCATTCCAGCATATTTGGGCATGCTTACTTCTGCATTGTAAATGAAAAATACAGAAAATGCCGAGGTATTGTATATATCCTTATTAGTAAAAAAGTGTGCCTCATCTGTTACTACACAAGAAGTACTTGCTAATGCAATACTGTTACTGACTGGTGAATAATAATAAAGCCCTCCAGGAATGTTTTCAACACGGTTGTCCTTTACATATAGATATATATCAATAGGATAAAGTCCTCCAGCACTAGCGTAATAGTATTTTATTTCATCCTCGCTTCTTAATTGTCTAAATACCGAAACTATCTGGGAAAATACTTCAAAGCTTAACTTCTCCGAAGTATCAAACAACCTGTAGGAACGTCGTCTGCTTATCAGCTCCGGGTATTCTTCCTTTTGTTTCAATTCTATCGCCTTACCTGCCATTGCATTATTTTCTCTATTCAACATGGATTTTTTAAATTTTTCTACTTCACTAGGGTTAAGGAACATTTCTTCATTATATTCACTTTTAAATAATTTTGACTGAGCCTTAAAAATTTCCTCTGGTGTTAGTATTGCAGGGACCAGAACCCTGTTTCTCACTAAGTCTTGTATAAATTCTTCTAATTCAACAGAATTAACAGATGCTAATTCTTCCATTAATTCAGCAGGTGTTGCTCCATCTTGGGCTTTAAAATAAAGCTCTGGGAAAACACTAGCTACTTTTGTATATTTATTTTCATTCACTGTTAACTCATCACCATTTACTTTCCAGTTAGCTGAAGGTGACCAATAATATGTTTTATTTGTATCATAACCAGAAAGTTTCTTTTTCTTAATTTGCATATAACTATCTCCTTAACATCGAAATTTTTGTTTAATTATTATATATAGAAGGCACAAAATATCTTTTTGGACATTTATAGGGAAGCAAACGTGCATTCTATCAGATATAAATGACAGATTTCTTTTCCGCTGTAATAATTTTAATGCCATTTATATAGTCTGCTATTTTTATTGTATATACTGGCACGCTGTTATTAATAAGCTGCAACAGTGTGCCAGCTATGGATTTAAAGTAAAACCATTAGTTTTTGTTGATTGTTATGCAAATATATTTTTTAGTATCTTTCTCATAATTTTAGAGTTTTCTTCTACCAGACCTTTATAAAGCATATATGCGTGAGTACCCACGCCCTGATACTCATTATATTGTCTGGTAGTTGCGGTATCCCAAGCTTTTCTTGTGTCCTCCACACCTTCATCATAAACGTCAGTTGATAATATTAAGCTGATATTTGCATTTACTTGTCCAGAATTTATCATATGATTGTGGTAGTAAGTCATATAGTGTCCCATTATGCTTGCTACTTTATTTCTGACAAATTCGTTTTTACTTAAATAGTCCTTATAGAAATCATCCTCCATTGCCATAGTCAGATTTGTGTTTACCATATCTTGTAGTTCTTCTTTTGTGTAATCCATATTCCTCATTAATCGTGCTATATCTACAAGTATTATGTCCGAGACTGCATAGCCTTTGGCTTCCATCTCTTTTGCAACCTCAAATGCCAGATTGCCTCCTGCGGACCAGCCTGATAGTACATATGGTCCTTCCTTCTGCACTTCTGTTATATAGTCTATATATCTTGACAGGTTGTAGCTGTCATCTTCAATATAGTTGAAGCTGTACCAGGAATACTCTGGCATTTCATCAGCCATGTCCTTATAGATTAGTCCGTAACCTCCTATTGGAGGGAAGAGGAATACGTTTTTACCAGTTTTTCCGTTTAGTAGTGTAAGCGGATTCTGTTCCTTATAATCTCCGCTGATAAGTATGTCGGCTATGCCTTTGATTGTAGGTGTCTCAAACAGCTGCTTATGTGACAGTTCTACGTTAAAGGCCTCTACTATTTTGGAAACCAGAGTTATCAGCTTAATGGAATTACCGCCAAGCTCAAAGAAGTTGTGTGCTATACCTATGTTTTCTACATTCAAAATTTCCTGCCATATTGTTACCAGATTTTCTTCTACTTCATTAGTAGGTGCTGCATATGCAGTAGATACAGTTATATTTCCTTCTGGCTCTGGCAGTGCTCTTCTGTTAACCTTTCCATTTGGTGTCAATGGCAGGCTTTCAAGCTGCAACAGGTATGATGGAACCATATAGTCCGGCAGACAGCCTAACAGGAATTTTTTAAGCTCTTGAATGTCTATATCACTGCTGGCTACAAAATATCCACAGAGGTATTTATCTCCATCAGCACTTTGTCTGTCAACTACTACAGATTCCTTTATGTCTGGATAGGTTGTAAGTGCTTTTTCTATTTCCTCCAGCTCTATTCTGAAGCCTCTTATTTTTACCTGATAATCCATTCTTCCAAAGAACTCAATAGTTCCGTCCTCCATCCAGCGTCCAAGGTCACCAGTTTTATATAATCTGATTCCCCTTTCCTCTGCAAATGGATCCTCCATAAACTTCGCTCTTGTTTTTTCTATATCATTTATATATCCTCTGCCTACGCCTATACCCGATACACATATTTCTCCCTTTATGCCTATTGGACAAAGATTCATCTTTTCATCAACTATATAAATTGTCATATTTTGTACAGGCTTACCTATGGAAATTGTGTTGGTTTTCGGTGCTTCGCTGAGTACATAGTGAGTTATGTCATCGGAAGCTTCCGTAGGTCCGTATGCATTCACCATCTTTATATCTGGATATATCTTGAACCATCTGTCTACCAATATTGGTTTTACAGTTTCACCTGTTACAAGTATATATTTCAAAGTTTCAAACTTCTTAAAGCCAACTTCCAAGTAGTCAAGCACTGCTGCAAGGTAAGATGGTACAACCTCTAAAATTGTTATTTGATCATTTATTACCTGCTCAATAAACTTACCTACCTCTAACACCACTTCATTAGGATATATTACTGTTTTTCCTCCAATAATAAGTGCTGTCAGGAACTGCCATACTGATATATCAAAGCAGTGAGATGAATTTTGTGCAATTATGCTGTTTTCATCTGCATCAAGATCGTTTATCTTTGCATATATGTGATTAACCATTCCAACATGCTCAACCATAGCTCCCTTAGGTCTTCCTGTTGAACCAGAGGTATATATTACATAAGCCAGATCAGAAGGACCGCTTGTCCTGTCAAGGTTTGAAGCTTCTCCTTGATATAATTGCTGATCTTCAAGGTTTATTATCTTACCATCAAACTCAAAGGTGTCAATCAAGTGACTTTGGGTTAATACTATTCTGGAGCCGCTGTCTTTTAGCATATATAGCTTTCTGTCCTCTGGATATTCTGGATCTATCGGCAGATAAGCACCGCCTGCCTTAAATACTGCCATTATTCCCAGCAGCATTTCGATGCTTCTTTCAGCCCATATACCTACTACTTCATCAGTCTTCAAACCATTGCTTCTCAGTACTCTTGCAAGCTGATTTGCTTTTTCATTAAGCTGTCTGTAGGTTAGTTCTTTTTCACCGCATTTTACTGCTGCTTTATCTGGAGTTTTTTCCACCTGCTCTTCGAACAATTGGTATACAGTCTTTTCTCTTGGGAATTCTACTATGTTGTTATTAAAGTCTGACAGCATCTTCTGCTTTTCTTCACTGCTTATAAACTGTATTTCTGCAACTGGGATGTTTGGTGTTTCAATAACTACCTTTGCGGCTTCCTCAATATGTCTGCATACAGATTCTATAAATCTCTTGTCAAAGGAATCAGCATTGTATATGCACTTAATAATAATTTCTTCTGCTGCCAGTATATCCATACTGAACTCAAAGTTGGTTTGTTCGAAAATAGTAACATTGTCTGCTGTAAATCCAAGGCTGCTTCCGCCGTCAGCACTCATTATGGACTGCTCTGGATTAAAGTTCTCAAATACTAATATATGATCAAACAGAACATTATCCACTAGAGAGCCTTTAAAAGAGCTTACTGCTAGTATATCTGCCAGAGGATAGTGGGAATAATTTTCAGCTTCAAATGCACTCTGCTGCATCTTGTAAAGAAGCTCTACAAAAGGTGTACTTCCTTCACATTGCACTCTTACAGGTATCGTGTTGATAAATAGACCAACCATTTCTTCAACATTTTCCACCTGTGAATTTCTGCCTGAGGTTATAAGTCCGAATACAACATCATCAGCTTTGTTGTAGCGTTGCAGCAATACTCCCCATATAGCCTGAATCAAGGTAATAATTGTTACATTATTCTTCTTAGCTATATTTGTAAGTTTTTCTGTAATAGTCTTATCTATTACAAAATCCAGCTCTTGTCTAATATACGTATCATTCTTAATCTTTGTCTTAGGAATTTCTGCCTGAGTTTCATAATTTTCCATGTAGCTGGTCCAGTAGGATTTAGCATCATCCTTATCCTGTTTTTCCAGCCAGTGAATGTAGTCCTTATAAGCTGGAACAACACTAAAGGATGGTTCCATGTTATTCTTCATTGCGTAATATATATCAAAGAAGTCTTTATTAATGATATATATACACCATCCATCCATTACTATATGGTGGAAGCTCCAAACTACTTCATAGCTCTTTTCGTGAGTTTTTAGTACTGAAAGTCTTATCAGTGTATCCTTCTCCAGATCGAAGCCTCTTTCCCTATCCGCCAGCTTAAATTGTTCAATATATCTGTTTTTGCTTTCTTCATCTAAAGCTGTTATATCTTCATAATAAATATCTGTATCATCTTTGTTTATAACAACTTGAAGAGGATTTACCACGCTCTTATAGATGAAGTTTGTTCTTAAGGCATCATGCCTTTCTACAGTTTTTTGGAAGCTCTTTCTGAAAAGCTGTAAATCCAAATCACCGTTAATTTTGAAGCAGGCTTGTTCAAAGTAAGCATGTGCTACTTTATCAAGCATTGTATATATAAGCATGCCAGTCTGAGTTGATGTCAGCGGATATATACTCTTTACCTTGTTATTCCATGCTTTATTAAGCTTGTCGAACTCTCTTACCGAAAGCTCCTTGCAGCCTGCATCCCATGGAGTCGGTTTTGTTTCATTTTTAATGCTGTATCTTGCTATGCAGTGCTCGGAAAGCATATTTATAATGTATTTATAGCTGTTTAGAAGCTTTTCCATTGTTTCACTGCCATACTTATTTTTATCAAAGGATATAACAATATTTAGTCCATCCTCTTTAATAGCTGCGTTAAATGCAAGCTTTTCTACTGCTGTGACTGCTTCACAACCTGCACCGCTTACTGGCTGCTGATCATATCTAAAGCTTATTTCCGGTTTGCGTTCAGGCTCATTGTCATTTTCTGCGGATTGCATGTATCTTAATATTCCGTATCCCAGACCGCTGTTTGGTATTTTTCGCAGCTCGTCTTTTTGCGTTCTTAATAGATATGAAATATCAGTCTCTCTCATATCCAGTAGTACTGGATACTGGGCTGTAAACCAGTTTGCCGCCTCTTTTATATCTATACTCTTTATGAGATTTTCTCTTTCAGCAGGGTATAAACTTAATAATACCTTGTCAGCCTTTGTCCATTCTTTTATTGTAAGTCCCAGTGCGGTAAGCAATATATCCTTTGCTTCTGTATTGTATGCCTTGTTAGCTTTTACCAGAAGCTTTTCTGTTTCTTCTGCTGACATAGTTAGCTCAACAGTATCAACAGCTTTTTCAATATTATCTGCTGTGTCTTCCATATCTGCTGGCAGTGATGCACTTTCAAAATTCTCAAGCTTGCTCCAGTATTCTTTTTCTTTTTGAAGCTCTTTGCTTTGTATATCTGCTTTAAAGCTTGATAACCACTCCTTAAAGGAATAGTTCTTTCCTTGGAAGCTTATTTCTTTTTTGTCCAAGGCTTGCATACAGCCATTTGCAAAGTCTGCTAATGTTATTTTCAGTGAGTCTTCATCTGCTCTAACTACTACCTTGGAAAGCTCCTCAATAGTATTGTATTGGAATAAATCCTTAATATTCAGCTTCAACTGATACTTGTTCAGCCTTGCTGCAACCTGTATTGCCTTTATAGAGTCTCCGCCCAGCTCGAAGAAGCTGTTCTTTATACCGACACGTTCAGCCCCTAGTACTTCCTGCCAAACCTCTGCCAGCTTTTGCTGTATATCATTTACTGGTGCTACATATTCTGCACTTAGGCTTATGCTTCCATCAGGCTCTGGCAATGCTTTTTTATCAGTTTTTCCATTTGAGGTCAGAGGCATTGCATCCAGTTGTATAAAGTATGCTGGTATCATATAGTCTGGCAGATCCTTGGACAGATACTGTCTAAGCTCTTCCACTGTCATTTGCTGTTTTGCTACAATATAAGCACACAGATACTTATTGGTATTATTATCTTCTTTGGCAATTACTACCGCTTCTTTTATTGCGTCATGTGCCAACAGCTTGTTTTCTATTTCTCCCAGTTCTATTCTGTGGCCTCTTATTTTTACTTGATGGTCTATACGCCCGAGATATTCCATATCTCCAGACGGCAGCATTTTGACCAAGTCCCCTGATCTATATAGTCTCTCACCCTCAATATAAGGGTTATCAACGAATTTTTCCTTAGTCAGCTCTGATCTGTTTAGATATCCTCTTGCTACACCATCTCCTCCTACACACAACTCCCCTGGTACTCCTATTGGAAGGAGCTTCATATTTTTATCAAATATATAGGTAGTAAGTGTAGGTATAGGAACGCCTATATTGCTTATGTTCTTTTCTATTTCGTATTCTGTTATTTCTTTAAAGGTAACGTGTACAGTAGTCTCAGTTATACCATACATATTTATAAGCTTTGCAGCTTGATATTTTTCTTTCCATTCCTTTAGCTTTATTGGTTTTAGTGCTTCTCCGCCAAATATTACGTATCTTAGAACAAGTCTCTTTTGTTCATCCTCCAGCTCTGCATTTATCAGATTATAGAAGGCTGTAGGTGTTTGATTGAGTATTGTGACTTTTTCCTTTTTCAGCAGCTCCAGATATTCTCCCGGCTGTTGAGCAACTATTTTAGGTACTACTACCAGCTTGCCGCCGTAAAGCAGTGCGCCGTACATTTCCCATACGGAGAAGTCAAAGCAGAAGGAGTGGAACATTGTCCAAACATCGTCCTGTGTAAAGTCAAACTGTATTTTATCATTAAACATTAATCTTACTACGTTTCTATGCTCCAGCATTACTCCCTTTGGTCTGCCGGTTGTTCCTGATGTATAGATTATATAGATTAAGTCATGGGGTTTATTGATATTTTCCAGATTACTTGTTTCTCCTTGGTATATGTTTTGGTTATCAAGGTTGATTATATCTATATCTGTTGTTATTCTGTTTTTCAACCATGACTGGCTTAATATTACTGCTGCTTTGCTGTCCTCAAGGGTAAAGCTTATTCTATCCTGCGGGTAGTTAGGGTCTATTGGCAGATATGCTCCGCCAGCTTTTAGTATCGCCATTATGCCCACTATCATTTCCGCTGAGCGTTCAAGCATTATGGCTACTATACTGTCTGCTGTAACACCCTTATTTCTTAATATTCCAGCCAGTTGATTTGCTTTTTCGTTTAGTTCTCTATAGGTTAGCCTTGTGTCTTCAAACACCACCGCAATATTATCTGGTGTTCTTTGCACCTGTTCTTCAAACAGTTGATTTACAGTCTTATACTTTGGATAATCAGCTTTGGTATCATTAAAATCAAACAGCAGCTTTTCCTTGTCCATTGCAGGTATAAACTCTATTTCCTTAGCTAATATATCTGGGCATTTTTCTATAGCATAAGCAGCCTCTTCTATATGCTTTGGTATAGCCTCTATAAACCACTTGCTGTATTTGTCGCTGTCATATGTAAGTCTTGCAATTATGTCTTCTCCCGGGAACATTGTCATTTCAAAATCATAATTTGTCTGCTGGAATACCTCTGTATCAACAAAAGCAAAGCCTAGATTATTCTGACTGCCTGCCGCCATCAGGGATTTTTCTATAGGATAGTTCTCAAATACCATTATTTGTTCTATTAATGCGCTCTTTAACGGGCTTAAGGCTTGTATTTTTACTAATGGGTAGTAGGAATACTTTTCTGATATAATTGCAGCCTGCTGCATTGTATCAAGTAAATCTGTAAAGCGTGTGTCATCCTGACATTGAACTCTTACAGGAACAGTGTTTATAAATAAGCCTACTATTTCCTCTACACCCTCTATTTCAGCTCTTCTTCCTGATAATACAGCTCCGAAAACAACATCATTTGTATTGTTATATCTTTGCAGTATCAAGCCCCATATGCTTTGCAGCACTATATTAGGAGTTGTATTATTTTTCTTTGCAATGTTGTTTATTTTCTCAGTAACTTCCTTGCTGATAATATACTTAAACTCTTCTCTTACATACTTTCCTGATTCCCCTGAGTTTGTCTGCGGAAGATTTGCTCTGTTTTCATAATCCATCAAATACTGTGACCAGTAAGTCTTGGCTTCCTCTTGATCCTGTTTTTCCAGCCAATCTATGTAGTCTTTGAAGTCAGGAGACTTTCTAAGGGCTAGCGGTATATTGTTTTTAAGTGAAGTATATGCCTCAAATAGCTCTTGATTTATAATTCCCAGACACCAGCCGTCAATAATAATATGGTGGAAGCTCCAAATAAACTTATAGGATTGTTCACCGTATTTTATTACTGCTAATCTTATCAAGTTATCCTTTGATAGATCAAAGCTGGTACTTTTATCCTTTATCTGATAATTTTCTATATAGCTTACTGAATCTTCTTTTCCAAGGTGACTGGCATCCTCAAAATGAACCTTTATCTGACTTTTCTTTAAAACCACCTGCAATGGTCTTTTCAGGGATTCATAAATAAAATTAGTTCTAAGTATGTCATGTCTTTCTATTACAATATTAAAGCTTTTTTCCAATAGCTCTGGATCTATATGACCATCTATATCAAAGGTTATCTGCTGGAAATAGGTTTGTGATTCACTATCCAGTACTGCATAGAACAGCATACCTTCCTGAGTAGGTGATAATGCATAAATGCTCTTGATATTATCTCCCCAAACCTCACATACCTTATCAAACTGCTCT
This sequence comes from uncultured Clostridia bacterium, assembly GCA_937930535.1. Lineage (GTDB taxonomy): Bacteria > Bacillota > Clostridia > Lutisporales > Lutisporaceae > CALGKJ01. The sequence goes on along the minus strand of CALGKJ010000046.1, from coordinate 7,140 downwards.
ATTGTAAGCTCCTTGCACCCAACATCTGATGGTGTTAGTGCTGCCGCTTCCTTTGACACACAATGTTCAATAATACTTATTAGATTATTTTTATAGCTTTCTGCTAATCTTTCTATAGTGGCTTTGTCATATTCATCCTTGCTGTAACTGAACGCCATAACCAGCTTGTCACTATTAACCATGCCATTTATATTAAGCTTATAGGTATTTTCAGAATCCAAGCTTATTGAGTTTCCAGTTGATAAGCTGGAGATACTGAATAAATCAGTATTTACATCCTGTCCAAACTGTCCCAGATAGTTAAAGGATATTTCAGAGTTCAGCTTGCCTAGATATTGTCTGACTTCTGCTGGTGCTAAATACCTGAGTATTCCATAACCAATACCCTTGTTTGGTATCCTTCTCAGAGTTTCCTTTATGGTTCTGACTGTGTATGAAATATTATCATTTTCAACATTTAGCAATACTGGATATTGCGATGTAAACCAACCTACAGTTCTGTTGATATCCATACCCTTTAGTATTTCTTCTCTGCCATGTCCCTCTAGGTTTACTAATACCCTTGTATTCCTCGTCCAGTCTTTTATTGTTATTGCCAAAGCTGTAAGCAGTATGTCATTTATTTCTGTGTTGTATGCTTTATTTGCTTTCTTTAGCAGTTTTTCAGTTTCTTTGTCTGTAAAGCTTAGCTGCAACGTTTCGATATCTCTTACTATACTTGCTGCATTATTTTTATCTACAGGCAGTGTGGGTACGCTGCTTGCTTCAATTTCATTCCAGTATGCTGCTTCCTGTTTCAGTTCCTTGCTGTTGGCAAATTCCTTCAGCTTTTCTGCCCACACCTTAAATGAGTGGGTTTTATCTTGAAGCTTAACTGGCTGATTATTTAATAATTGATTGTATGCAATTGTAAAGTCCTCAAATATGATTCTCCAGGATACTCCGTCAATTACAAGATGGTGTATTGCTATTAGCAGATGATCGCCCTCTGTTGTTTTAAATAATGCTAGTTTTACAAGGGGACCCTTTTCCAAATCTATGTCAGCTTGTATTCTATTAACCTCTGTTTCAACCTTGTTCTTATAAGCTTTTACATTTGTTAAATCAAATGTCTCTAATGTAAATGCCTTATCTTCTTCTAAATTCCTATTATATTGTATAAATCTATCTTCATCTTTTTTGTATACCATTCTTAGTGCATCATGGTGCTCAACTATTTTGTCAAAAACCTTTTCGATTATTGCCCTATCAAATCCATTTTTGCCATACAGCATTACGGCTTGATTCCAGTGATTCATGTTTGTAAATTGTTTATCAAAGAACCACTGCTGAATTGGAGTAAACTCAACCTCACCGGTTATTGGTCCTTGTTCTATTTTTATTGTTTCGGACTTCACTATGTATTTTGACAGTGCTTCTATAGTTCTGTAACGGAATAAATCCTTAATATCAAATTTCAGTTTGTATTTGTTAAGCCTTGAAAGTACTTGTATGGATTTTATTGAGTCTCCGCCCATCTCAAAGAAGTTATCTTTTATACCTACAGCTTCGACACCTAATACTTCTGCCCATACATCAGCTACCTTCGCTTCTATATCGTTTCTTGGTGCAACATACTCTTGATTAATAACTGTTCTCTTATCAGGCTCTGGTAATGCCTTTCTATCGATTTTGCCATTTGCTGTCAGGGGCATAGTATCCATTCTGACAAAATATGAGGGTATCATGTACTGAGGCATTTCCTTGGCTAAAAAGTCTTGCAGCTGCTTTGCCCCAAGCTCTTGTTCGCTTACATAGTATGCACATAAGTATTTGTCACCGTTTTTGTCGTTCTTTACCATAACAAGAACTTCTTTTATTGCTTCATGGTTTCTTAGGTAGGCTTCTATTTCACCAAGCTCTATTCTAAAGCCTCTTATCTTTACTTGATGATCTATTCTTCCCATAAACTCGATACAGCCATCTGGAAGCCATCTTGCAAGATCCCCTGTACGGTACATTCTTTCTTTTTGACCTGCTTCATTTTCAGGAACAAATGGATTCTCTACGAATTTTTCTTTTGTTAAATCAGGACTATTAACATATTCTCTTGCCAATCCGTCTCCGCCGACACACAGCTCTCCTGGCACTCCTATAGGGCACAGCTTGTTATGCTTGTCTACTATATAGGCGGTTGAATTGCTTATCGGCTTACCTATTGGTATATTAAACTCATACTCTTCATCTATTAAATGGCAGGTTGAAAAGGTTGTATTTTCTGTGGGTCCATATCCATTAACAATCTTAATCTTCTTGCATTTTCTTTTTACCTCATTAATATATTTAGGTGACAGCACATCTCCGCCTGCAAGCAGATATCTTAAGTCGGAGAATATTTCCGCTTTATGCTGAGCTAATTTATTAAATAAGGATGAGGTTAACCAAAGTATGGTTATTTTATTTGTTTTTAATGCCTTTTCAAGCTCGTCAACTTCCAGTATCTTATCCTTATCAATAATATACAGCTCAAGTCCATTTAACAGTGCTCCCCAAAACTCAAAGGTACATGCGTCAAACACTATTGCTCCAGTTTGAAGAATCCTGTCTCCCTTTTCAAAGCTTATATAATTAGTATTTTTAATTAAACGAACTACACTTTTATGTTCTATAACAGCTCCCTTAGGCTTGCCTGTGGAGCCTGATGTATACATGATGTAAGCTGCATCCTTGGAAGCATTGACATTTTCCAGATTATCTCCTGAGCCTGTATATATGTCTTCCTTATCCAGCTCAATAATATCTTTTAATCCAGTCAGCTCTTTATCCAGCCAGGATTGAGTCAGTAATATGCTTATATTGCTATCTGCAAGCATGTGCTCAATTCTATCTTTTGGATACTCCGCATCTATTGGTAAATATGCCGCTCCTGCTTTAAGTATAGCTAGTATACCTATCATCATTTCCAATGAACGTTCCACCATAATTCCAATTGCATTGGTTAAGCCAATTGCATTGGTTAAGCCATTTGCGTTAATTTTGTCTCTTAGACTTCTTGCAAGCTGATTTGATTTAGTATTCAGTTCTTTATATGTTAAGGTTCTATTATTATATACTACAGCTATATTATCAGGATATTTTTCCACCTGCTCCTCAAATAACTGTTGTATAGTTTTGTCCGGGTAAATTGTTTTTGTATCATTAAAATCTACCATCAGTTGTCGCTTTTCTTCCTCTGATAGTATCTCTATTTCTGCCAAACTAACATCCTTTGCTTTTGTTGCTGCCTCAAAGAATTTTGTATAGTAATTCATAATGCGATCTATAGTTTGCTTTGTATAAAGCTTGCTGTCATAGGTTAATTGGGCCGTTAGTGCTGCTTCACTTATTGAGAATGTAAACTTTATATCTGCATTTACATAATTAAGAGCATTTAAGCTGTGAATGCCTTCTAATTCAACTATGGTATTAAAACGGTATTTTGTGTCCTCAAGCTGTAAATCTAAAAGCTCGGCAGTTTTAAATAACGGGAAGTTTTGGTTTTTGTCCACCTCCAAAACATTGGTTTTGATTTTTCCTAAAAGAGTCTTGAAGGTATCATTATCACCTATACTTGTTCTTAATGCTAATACATTATCTGCATATTCACCTTTTTCCTTTTGCTCGAAGGCTGGCATACCTACCACTATATCTGAGCTTCTAGTATATTTATATAACAGAAACTTAATACCTGATAATAAAATCATATATGCAGCATATTTTGATTTATTAGATAAAGTATTTACGCTTTTACAGATTGTATCAGGCATTTCATATTGTACTGTTAAATATTTACTATCCGCATTGTTTAAATGGTAATAGTCTTTAGGAAAACTACTAGCTATAACATCACCTTGAAGTTTATTGTTCCAGTACTGCTGCTCTGCTTTACCCTTCTCTGTTGTCATAATAATATTCTCTGAATATTTATCTAATTTCATTGCTTTCCCCCTAACTACTATTTTTAGAGTTCACAATTTATATATTTTGCAGTCCATATAGGGTTGTCTATGCATGCTTTAGTAATGCACATAGAAAGCACTGTCAGTACAACAAGGCTGTAACTATTTTAGTGCTTTCTATATGTTTTATGATGCTAAAATTCTGCTATTTAGTATTTAGTATTCGTTTTATAATGCCTGCGTTTTCCTCTACAAATCCTGTATAAAGCATATATGGATGACTGCCTGTGCCTTGGTATTTTGTAAATTTAGCTTTGGTAACCTTATGCCAGTCTTCTCTAAGATCGTGCTCTTGTGGTATCTCATCGGTGGACATAACTATATGTATATCTGAATTTACATACCCGGAGTTTATCATATTGTTACGTAAATACGTAAAATAATCTTCCATTTTTGCAGCTACACGATTTCTCATAAAGCTGTTTCGTGTCAGATAATCTTTGTAGAATTCATCCTGCTCCGCTAATACAAGATTGTCATTTACCATCTTCTGAATTTCTTCTTTTGGCATATCCATGTTTCTTATCATTCTATGAACATCAAAGAGTATGATATCTGAAACTATATGTCCTTGTTTCTCCATTTCCTTTGCAACCTCAAATGCAAGATTACCTCCTGCGGACCAGCCCATTAGTATATATGGTCCTTGAGGCTGTACTTCTGTGATGCAGTGTACATATTGAGCCAGATTATTACCGCTATCCTCAATATAGTTGAAGCTGTAGTATGCATATTCTTTTGAAATATCTGCCAGGTTTTTATAAACCAAGCCATAGCCGCCTACTGGAGGGAAGCAGAATATTTTCTTTTCTTTCTCCTGATTCAGCAGCATAAGCGGATGCTGTTCCTTATAATCGCCTTTAGCCAGACCTTCAGCCATCAGTCTTATTGTAGGAGCCTCAAGTACTTGTTTGGGTGAAAGCTCTACATCAAAAGCCTCGTATACTCTTGATACAAGATTTATCAGCTTTAAGGAGTGTCCTCCCATTTCAAAGAAGTTATGGTCTATTCCAATCTTTTCAATGCTTAGTACTTCCTGCCAGATACCTGTCAATATTATTTCCACTTCATTGCTTGGAGCTGCATACTCCGTACTGATACCAGCAGCCCCGTCTGGTTCAGGCAGTGCTTTCCTATCCAGCTTGCCATTTGGTGTCAGCGGCAGCTTTTTTAGTGAAATAAAGAATGAAGGAACCATATATTCAGGTAATTCCTTAGCTAGGTTTGTCCTTAATTCCGACACAGAATGCTCCTCATCATGTACTAAATAAGCACATAGATATTTGCCTCCAGTATGATCGTCCTTTGCTAATACTGCCGCATCTTTTATGTTTTCATATTTCAACAGACATGCGGCTATTTCTGAAAGCTCTACTCTATAGCCTCTTATTTTTACCTGATGATCCTTTCTGCCAAGGAATTGTACATAGCCAGCTTCATTAAACCTTCCCAAGTCCCCTGTCTTATACATTATTTTATAAGTGTCAGAATATGGGTTAGCTATAAATTTTTCTGCGGTTATGTCAGGTCTGTTTAGATAACCCTTGGCAACTCCAGCTCCAGCTATATGTATTTCTCCTACTGCTCCCACAGGAACTGGCTTTAAGACTTCATCCAGTATATAAACCTCAGTATTATCAATCGGTCTGCCTATTACTGGCGACTTCTTATAGCTTTCAATTTCGTTAAAGTCGATTTTGTAAGCTATTGAACCTATGGTTGTCTCTGTTGGTCCATAGTGGTTTATTACTGTAATATCTTTATACTTATTGTGGAATTTTTCTACATCCTCTATATTAATTTGTTCTCCGCCCAGCACTACTAAACGTAAAGGCAAGGTATTTTTTGATGCTTCAAAGTTTTTGCTGCCAGTAATCATACTAAACAGTGAAGGGGTTGCTTTTATGTATGTAATACCATTTTGCTCAATATAATTTATCAGAATTTCTGGGTCGGAGTATCTTTCTTTTCTTAGTATGTGCAGTTCACAGCCCTTAAGCAGCGATGTGTATAGTACTGTATATCCAAGGTCAAAGGCGAAGGATGAAACCAGTACAGCCTTATCCTCACATTTTAGGTTTACCCAGTTTGAGAACCAATTGGTGTAGTTTGAAAGACAGCTATTTTTTAGCTGTACACCCTTTGGTTTTCCGGTTGTACCTGAGGTATAAATGATGTATACAGTATCCTCTGGTTTGCCTGATATATCAAGGTTTTCTGCTGCTCCGCTGTAAATATCCTGATTATCCAAGCTTATTGGCTCTAAATCAAACACAAAGCTTCCATCTATGTTATTTTCATTTATTATGCTGTTTTGTGTAAGCAGTATGGTAATACCGCTGTCAGCAATTATTTGTTTCGCTCTTTCAGCAGGAACTTCAGGATCAATAGGCAGATATGCTGCTCCTGTTTTTAGTATTCCGAATATACCTATTATCATCTCCAATGAAGGCTTTACCATTATTCCCACTGCACTGGCTTCACATATGCCTTTGCTTCTCAGCTTCCTTGCCAGCTGATTTGCCTTCTCATTCAGCTCCCTATATGTCAGGTGTGAGTCCTCAAATACTACCGCTTTATTGTTTGGTGTCTTTTCAACCTGCTGCTCAAACAACTGATATATGGTTTTGTCATATGGATATTCTGCCTTTGTATTATTAAAATCAAATAATATCCTATGCTTTTCTTCATTGCTCAGTACGTCTATATTTTCAACAAGCTCATCAGGATTCTCGATAATTTTTGCAGCAGCTTGTTTTATATGCTTTTCAATGCTTTCTATAAAGTCTTTATCATACAGTGCTGCATTATATGTTATCTTTACTCCTATATCTTCTCCTGGGAACATTGTGATACCAAAATCGTAGTTTGTTTGCTGGAAGGCTTCTGCATCAACTATAGCAAAGCCTATATCATTTTGGCTTCCTGTTTCCATCAGACTTTTTTCTATAGGATAATTTTCAAAAACCATTATGTGGTCAAGCAAAGCACCCTTTAGCGGAGTTGCTTCCTGTATATCTGCTAGTGGATAGTAGGAATATTTTTCCGACATAAGGGCTGCTTGTTGTATATCTTCCAGCAGCTCTGTAAAGCGTGTATCCTGCTCGCATCTGATTCTTACTGGTACTGTGTTTATAAACAGTCCTACTATTTCTTCAATACC
>CALGKJ010000045.1 GCA_937930535.1 uncultured Clostridia bacterium | reverse complement strand
AGCAACCATAAAACTTAATTTATTCATGTGCTAATTATTGCTTCCCTTCTAGGTTTTTGGCTTAGAATAATCTAAGTTTCAAGCTAAAAACCCTATAAAAAATAAAGTCCCTGTCGCAATATATTGCAAACAGGGACGATTAACCGTGGTACCACCCAATTTATCAATGGATTTAAGAGCTTTAAATCCACCAATCACTCAAAGCATATAACGCATGCCTGCGTGACGGCCTACTATAGTTATGCAGTTCGGCTGCCAAGCTCCATGGTGATCTTCACAAAAGCCATTGTAATAATCTTTCACCAAATGATTATTTCTCTAAAAGCAATTGCTTAAGCTACTGTCCATTTCCTAGCTTTTAAGTCTATATATGTTGATATACTTAAGTATTTTATATTATTAACCACAATATGTCAAGGCTATAGAGAAACAACTTCAAAATAAAATTTATTCAGTTGGTTATCTATAATGTTTACTTCTTAAGCTTAATTTTAAATATACAGCCATTATTGCCTACAGTTATATATTCCTCGTTGCTCTTTACAAAACTGTTGAACATGGTGTCTCCGCCAGCTCCATAAGCTTCCCATTTAATGCCGTCTGTTGATATAAATATATGGCTGCCTACAGCTAAATATTTGACACCATCAAAGTTTATCTGGTTCATGTAATAATAACCTGCATAATCAGTATTCTTATCCTTAAAGGTGAGACTTAGCTTTTGTGTTAACCAGCTTTTCAAATCCTTTGATGTGTAAGCTGTAAATCTACCATCTACAAATCCATATATTCGATATTCACTTCCGGTCCAGATAATATCTAATAAAAATGCATTTGATTTTACGCTAGAAGAAGTCCATTTTTTACCGTCGGTTGATATTAGCAGACTGCCTGATTCGCTCAAGGCGACAAATCTATTATTTACATACCTTACTGCATTGATACTTGCTTCACCGGTATATACCTCTTCCCAATCAATGCCGTCCTCAGTATAAAGTATACTGCCAAGATAATCTGCTGCTACCGCTGCCTTCTCATTTGCTGCCATTGAAATCATGAGGTAAAGTATATCTGAGTAATCTTTATTCCAGTTTAGACCATCTTGTGAATGTGCATAAACTGTATGTAAGCTGTCTCCCTCAATGCGTCGCCCTACTGCAACATATTTATCCTTTAACCAAACAACATCCACAAAGGAAGTATATACATCCAAATCAGTAGTATTATAGTTCCAGTTAAGTCCGTCCTCTGATACTGCTACATTTCTTTCACCTACAGCTATATATTTATTGTTAATATTTTTTATGCTATAGAAATACTCTGATATTTCATCATATGTAGATATTTTATTGTTCTTATCAATAGTTATGATTACATCATCATAGCATATGAATGTGTTGTCTCCTATTTTATCTAGTTTCGTTTCATATAAATATGTATTTCTGGGATTTATATCAGTTAATTTTGTCCATTTTAAACCATCTTTTGAATAGTATGCTTCATAGTTTGCCAATGCTATAAAGCTGCTGCCATTCCAAATAACCTTGTAAAACTCGCAGGTAGTGTCAATAGCGGCTTGCGTCCACTTCTTTCCATCTATAGATGAGGCTATATATCCATCATCTCCTACCACAACATATCTTCTGCTATTTATGGCGATATCGCTGATATAATTTGTAAACGTATAGGTATTCCATATCTTGCCGTTGCTTGATGTATAAAGCTTGCTTCCATCTTTATAAAGAGCTGCACCTAATAGTGCATATTTATTATTGTCATATATCATCTTATTGATATAGCCATCAAAGTTGGAACCAATTTTGCTCCATTTTTCTCCATCCTCTGTTACACGCAAGGAGTAGGAGCTGCTTTTTTTATCGTAGTGTTCAACCACCGTTGCATATACTTTATTATTATATATACCTGCACTGCTAGTATTATATGAAATCTCATCCTGTACTAAAGTCCATTCAATGCCATCTGCTGATGATAGTATAGCATCAGGAGTGTAGCAGTAGTATTTATTTCCATTCCATAAAATATTATCAGCTAAATAGAAATTATACTCATCATTTACTATTTCAGCTTCCTTCCAAACATCACCTTCTTCTGAAACCAGCATATAATCATAGCCATAGGAAAAGAATTTTCCCCCAGCATAAACAACGCTGTCCAGCTCATAAGTGTCAAAGCTTACAGTTTTCTTCCATGCCTTGCCATCCTTGGAGGTTAATATATTATTAGCTCCTACCGCAACAAATTTACCCTCATTCCATGCTACAGCATTAATGTTGTAGTAAGCATCCAAACTTACAGTAGTCCATGCCTTGCCGTCCTTTGATACCTTGGCATAGTTTCCCGTTCCTAACGCCACATATGTATTTTTTTCATTATATGCTATATTATATAGCTTTGCCCCCTTAAAGCTGTTTATTGACTCCATTGTTATTCCGCTATCTGCATAAACGGTGCTATTTGAAATCATTCCTAGAAAATTAAAAATAATAGCAAAAACAATAGCAAGTGAAATTGTCTTTTTCATATCGTTTTTCATCCCCTCATATAATCTTGCGACCCTAATATTAAAAGGTATCAGTATTTCGACCTTTTATGTATTAATCCTTTCTAAATAGTATTAAAGCACGATATTACAACTACGTTGCAATATCGTGCTTTTAACGAGTTCAGAAGGGGATTTATACCCCCACTTATAGAAGTGGAGGACTTCCTTCTGACCATTCGTTAAAAATGACCGTATTCTTTAGAACAATGTTTGCAGCTTATTAATGACCTGTTAATATTGTGGTTGGCATGTTTTTAATTATAGTACAATTTGAACTGTCCTTCAACAGCTTGTTTACCGACTTCTTATTTGCGCTAGGTTATCTAGCGTCCTATCAGTCAGCTTAAAGCCAATATTCTTTCTTTGTCTAAGCTTATTATATTGCTCCTCAACCTCTAATATTTTAGCTTTGTAGTGCTCTGCCTCCAAGTTGCTTTTTTGTTCAATATATGCTTCATAGATATGCAGATTCACCTCAGTTTTTAATTCATAATTTGAAGCAGACAACGGCTGTATGCTTATAAGCCTATCTACCAACTCAGACGCTTCTTTATAGAAGCCATGCATCATATAGAAATCAAGCATATACTGATAATTGTTTATTTTATTTGGCTCCATACTAAGTGCCTTCTCATAATAAAGCTTTGATTTTTCTAAAGCTTCCTTACTTTGAATAGAATCAGCTTCTAAGGCAAGCATTTCAGCGTATTTTATAATAGGCTCGGTATTGTAAAAATCCCTGCTCATAGCTGCTTTGTAATAGTTTTTAGCCAAAATTGGTTTATCATCTGCTAATTCATCTCCCATTGAGGTATAAGAAATTCCGCTGTATATAATAAATGTTGAAATAATAATACATATATTGGTAATGGCTATACCTGAAAATAAATATTTGTCATATTTACGCTCGTTAATATTAGTATTTTTATCCATCAGCTCACCCAAAAGCATTCCCAAGACTGCCCAAAACAATAATGCGACCCCTTGTATCGAGAAATTAAAGTCCAGTGCGGAATGCAGCAGCAAAGCAAGACATAGTGCAAGCAGCGACAGTTGTCTGTTGTTGTATACTTTATACACAAATATATGTCTGAACACTGGTACAAATATACCTAAAAAAACCACCAGCATTGCTAAAATTCCTATCAGTCCTGTTTCTACGGCAGTTTGCAGATAATGATTATGAACCTGGGCTGATATATATCCATAGGATTGATATTTTGTGTAGGAGTATCTCCAGCCGCCTCCCCCAGTACCTAGCAAAAGGTGATCCTTTAAGACCTTAAGTGCATCCTTCATAAATACTATTCTTTCTGCAAAAGTTCCTGAGCTGAGGCTCATGCTCCTCACCCTTTTAGCTATTGAGTCAGGAAGCAGAACAAAATCCAGCTTTATTACTTCTGTGACCTTGGCACTCTCCCACTCTACTATAGCACATCTATGAAGCTTTAAACTCTGATTACCGCCTTTTTTGGTAAAGCTGATATTTATGTTTCTTGTGCTTGCAATAGTAGCGAAACTTATTTTTCTCGTATTAACGTCATCAAATATAGATTCTGATACTAAATCAGTAATATTATTTTTATCATCAATACTGCTTACTGATACAAGAAGCTCTGCTTGCTCATGGGCATTACCCGACACTTCAAGCTCCAGATAGTAATTTGCAGATGGTTTAATTTTATAGGTGGAATATACCTTGGGTATATCATTGCTCGTTATTTGCAGGGGTTTTGTAAGGCTGACAGATATTATTATTAATGCCAGTGCTGCTGTGAAAAGCGTTAATACCATGAGATTTATTATTTTGGGCTTAATTTTTGAGATTTCTTTATCAAGCAATGCGGATATCCATGTGAATACAAAAATACCAGCGAAAATGATTATACAAAAGTATATGTGATTTATGCTTTTGTTAGAAATACCGTAAAGGGTATATAATATTGCACCTGCCCCTAGGAAGAACCCACCATATAGTAAAAATTGGAGCCTGTGGCTGTGTCCAACAAATAAAATATTGAGCATCCACAAAAAAAGTATTGTTATTAATGCCCCTCTGGATTCCGATGCCCAAAATGCCCATGAGGACAGATATAATACGGATATAACAGTAAGTCTTTTGTATATGCTTTTACAGTCTAATAGCTGACATAGCAAAAACAGCATAACTGCTCCCATTATTATTGCATTTGTATTTGGATATTGATATACCCCACCCAGCCTCTCTGCTTTGCTTATTACACCATTGGTATTCATAACACCTGCTGCATTCAGCAATGAAATAATTGAAAGAGTAAATCCCATTAATATGATTCCATATTCAAATATATCTTTATCTTTTATTCTTGCAGAGATATAGAAAGCAGTAATAAAGGTTGTCAGTATAGAAAACTGTTTAAAGGCACTATCAAGAGCTTCCATAGGAGATAAAGATACAAAAAAAGATAATATGTAAGCTATGAAAAGTCCAATCAAACCCATTACTGATAAATTATTTATTTTACTGTAATACTTTTTCTTATAAATAAGTACTGCAGTTAAAATAAATATAAGCCCCATGCAGATTATTCCCGGTATGAAGCTGCTTCTGAAATACAGTCCTCCGAATAATTGAGAAAAAACTATAAATAACGTAAGCAGTATGAGCAGTAAATAGTCCAGCTTATAGTTTTCCTTATTTATTGCCCTGACTTTTGCTTTTGATTTCATGTGATCATCTCCGTTTATATGTTGGTTATAAAAATAGCAGCCAAATTTTGTGCTATGACTTATAGCTTAGAGACTTTTAGTTGAAATATTTTCAACTTTAAAGCGTCCCAGCTTTAATCAGTATAGCATAAAAAGCGGCTGCTATGAAGTAAGCTCAATAACTATAGCAGTATCATTTTTCGTTAATATATATGCTTTGACATTAACAAAATAATGCGTATGTAAATTCCCAAACATATTGTATATTTCAACATATTTGTACCTTGCTGTAAATGTATGTGTATATGATTGAGTTCCGCCTTTTGTCGAATCTACTTTACCATCTGTTCTTGCGTAATTTGAATTTATAGTAAAACTCGTTCTCCAAACTGTATATGATGGAATTGAAAAGTATTCATTAGTTGCATCGATTATTGCTGGAAGAGATTTTGACTCTAAAGATATTTTCACTCCATTCTCATTTACATACCAAGTCTCTTGCCATTGTACTCTAGCAATAATATAGAATCAGAAGTGAATAATTTACCATCAATATATATTTCACTGTCAACTACAAATAATAGATTTTCTGAATATGAAATATCATAATCCTTAAATTCATCTCCGATTTTGTCAATTGGCTCTGCAAAACTACGGAACAAAAAAATATCCCCAGTAACAATGTTGCTATTATTAGTTCTTTCATGTTTTTTCCTCCACTTAGTATCTTGGTAAGTGCTGATATGCTTGTAGAATTATACCATTCCAATGCATTCATGTAAATAGTTTACTTTATATAATAAATATTCTATAATATCATTATATTTCTATATAAGGAAGGATTTCTAGTAATGGAAAGAAAAATTATCTCCTTCAGATTATTAGTTTTTGTTACATCACTTATAATTTTGTGTACAAGTTGCGGTAATCTTCCAATGAGTATTAAAGCTGAACTTAAAAACTATATTAATCCTAACTCTCCAAATAACAAACACCATTACTATGAACTATTAATAAGTGTAAGTGTTGAAAATCATAATCAATATAGTTCTATAAATATAGAATTACCTGATTTAACAAAAACTAGTTTAAAAGAATGTATTATTAGTAGCTCTCAGACCTCTACAGATGCTACTAGCCAAGATTTTGTTGCTCTAACAAGTACTATACAAATAGATCCTACTGGATTCAATAAAGATACTATGATTAGTATTTTTAAAAATAGCGACATCGAAATTACTTTTACAAAGCAAAATGGCACAACCTATAAACAGATATATCCCCTAGGCAATTATTTAAAAATCAAACTGTAGCTTGAAATATGTATTTTAACCCATATCAACAAATAGAAGCATATATCATAGCTGAACTACTATCAGTCTTGATATATGCTTCTATTTATTACCTCAATATCGCATAGCTCCTATCCACAGTTATAATAGCTTCATATCTGGGATGCTTATGCTTTATTGCACTTTTTACTGATTCTACCAGCTCATTTTCATCCTTATCTAAAACCTCATGGGGAACTACCATATCGAATATTAGGTTTTTGTGCTCTCCGTCCCCTACTATTCTAAAGTCATGGATTGATAAGTCCATGGAAAATTCATTTAATATCTCTATTACTTCCTCCTGGGTTTTTTGAACCACCTTATCGTTTGTATTAATAGGATCCATATGTATTACCAGATGCATGTTCATTTCTTGGGATATTTCCTTTTCTGCATCATCAATGATGTCATGTGCCACCATTATGTCTGTACAGGAGGGTATTTCAGCGTGTAAAGAAACGACTGTATTGGTAGGACCGTAGTTATGCACTATTATATCATGCACACCTATTATACCTTCATAGGATAATATTCTTTTGATTATTTCATCTACAAATTCCGCTTCCGGGGCTTCTCCCAAAAGAGGATTCAAGGTTTCCTTTGTCAGTGATACTCCTGAGTACATAATAAATAAAGCTACAGCAACACCAATATATCCGTCTATAGGGAAGGCAACCCATCTGGATACAATCAGAGAAAATACTACAACCGATGTGCTTATAACGTCACTTATGCTGTCCAATGCAGAGGCTTCCATAGCTTTACTGCCTATTCTTTTACCTATGGTTCTATTGAAAATACTCAGCCATACCTTTACTCCTATAGAAAACAGCAGAATAATAAGTGTAAGCCACTCAAATTTTACAGCTTCTGGATGCAATATCCTCTCTATGGAGCTTTTTATAAATTCAAAGCCTACCAGTATAACCATAAAGGATACTATTAAAGCAGATATATATTCTATTCTTCCATGTCCAAAGGGGTGTTCTCTATCAGCAGGCTTATTTGTTATTTTAAAGCCTACTAAAGTAATTATAGAAGATGCCGCATCTGATAGATTGTTAAAAGAGTCCGCCATAACCGCAATACTGTTTATTGCAAGTCCTATTATGAGCTTTACTGTAAAAAGCAGTGCATTTGCAGCAATCCCTACTATTCCCCCTAGATAGCCGTATGCCTGACGTACATTTTTATCTTTTATGTTTTCTTTATCTTTTACGAATATTCTAATCAGCAAATTTGAAAACAATTTATCACCTCTTATTATTTTGCTTTTGTATTATACATTATAAGCGTTTTCCTTCTATCAGATCCAGCTTTTCAAACAACAAGCTTATTTGATATTTTCTTATTGGACATACCTCACCAACCAATTTTAGTATATCCATTTCTGTCTCAGATATTTGTATTAGCTTTTATACTTCTCAAATACATCGTAATATAATAATATTCTATTATTGCACCATACTTTCCTTTAACATGTGGTAATTGTATCATAAATAAGTCTACAACGTGGGCTTTTGGGTAGGGATAAAAACAACCTGACTTATGCCATAGAATAATATACCTTCTGTCAGATAAATAGACAGTCCTTATACAATCTGCTAAAATAGCCTTAAATATATAATTATTTGAGTGGGGAGTGTTATTTTGAAAAGCTATAGAGAATACCTGCCATATGGAGCAGGTCTGGCAATTTCCTTGATTTTTGGATTATCCTTTATGTTTACCAAGCAAGCCCTTGACGTATTTTCACCTATTCATCTGCTGTCTTTTAGATTTTTACTAGCAGCTATTGTATTAAGTGTATTGGCTATGTTTAATATTGTCAAGCTCCAGCTAAAGGGCAAGCCTATCAAGGAGCTGCTGCTGCTTACTGCATTTCAGCCTGTGCTGTATTTTATATCTGAAACCATTGGTGTTAAATTGACGTCTTCTTCACAGGCAGGAATGATGATTGCATTGATACCCATTGTAGTAACAATACTAGCAGTGCCCTTTCTAAAGGAAAAGCCGTCCTTTATTCAAGTATTGTTTATATTAACTTCAGTTTCAGGTGTATTTCTAATATTTATAATGTCAGGCAATTTAAAATTTGACGGACATTTAGCAGGACTTCTATCGCTATTAGGTGCTGTTTCATCAGCGGCCATTTACAATATACTATCAAGAAAGCTTTCCAAAAACTATACTTCTATAGAAATAACCTTTGTAATGATGTGGGTTGGTGCTATAGTATTTAACATAATTGCAGTTTTCCAAAGCATTTTAACAGGAAGCTTGAGTAATCATTTTTCTGGTTTTTCTTCACTGCCGGCACTGTTTTCTATATTATATCTTGGTATAATTTCATCTATATGTGCTTTTTTTATGGTTAACTACATGCTTTCAAGGCTTTCAGCAGCTAGGGCAGGGGTTTTTTCCAACCTTACAACGGTGGTTTCCATATTGGCAGGTATATTTATTAAGCATGAGTCCTTTTACTGGTATCAGGCAGTTGGGGGAGTATTAATCCTTGCTGGTGTATTCGGAACTAATTACTTTGACAGGCAGAAGCTTGAAAGCAAGACGTTATTAAAACCTGTTGATAATGTACGTATATAATGAAAAAAGAGCCTTTCGGCTCTTTTTTCGTCTTGTTTATGATTAATTGCTGGTTGTAGGGTCTGAATTATCGGAAGTTTCTGCTGTTTCATCGTTTACAGCTTCTTGATTTTCTCCTGTATCATTTGTTTCAGTCTCATCTGTTGTTTCTCCAGAGTTGTCCTCTACTACTTCATTCTCTTCCGTAACCGCATCAGTTTCCTCGTCTGTGGCTTTTTCGTCTGTGTTTTCTTCGTCTGTGTTTTCATCTTCCTCTGTATCTTCGTCTTCAATTTCTGCTGTTCCTGTCTCAGAGTCCCATTCTACTTTTAATCCAAGGCTTTCAACTATAAATCTTAGGGGCACTACTGTTCTTCCATTTATGGACTTTGCAGGTACATCTATTTCTATTTCTTCACCATTTAATAGAACTTTATTGCTGTCAAGCTTTAGTATTATTTCTGTGTCACCTTTTGTTATAGTTACTGTTCTTTCTTCACCATTCCATGCAACTTCAGCTCCAAAGGCTTCAGATAATGCTCTGACAGGAATAAGTATTCTGCCATCCTTTATAACTGGCGGAGTATCAAACTTCACCTTTTTTCCTTTAATAACTACACTTTCTACTGGTAATACTGTCAAATTCTCACCTGAACCTTTTATCGCTGCTGCTGCTGCATCAAGAGCTTTCAATTCTTCTTTGCTATACTGTGCTTTAATCTCAGCCTTCACCTGTTCTTTTACTTCCTTTATTTGAACCTTCAGAGAATTAACCTCTGCTTTTATTGCCTTAATTTGCTCCATAAGCAGGGCAGCAGCCTCTAAATCTCCACTTGTGTTCAGCTCTTCATATTGCTTTTCAAGTTCATCTTTCTTTTGCTCAAATTCATTCCTTTGGGCTTTTAACTCGTCTTTCATTGTTTCCAGCTCAGCTTTACTATCCTTTTTCTCCTTACCTTTACCCTTGCCCTGTGTTTCCTCTACTGATTCATTTTCAGTTCCATCGTTTTGCGTAGATTGAACACTGTCTGTCTGAACATCTGATTGCTCTCCATTTTTTCCTTTTTCCTTGCCTTCTCCATTGCTGCCGCCATTGCCGTTGCCATTGCCTCCATTGCCCTTGCCTCCATTGGTTCCGCCGCCTTTGCCTCCGCCACCATTGCCACCACCGCCGTCTCCCTCGCCTTCTGCAAAAGCGATAACTCCTAAAGTAAGCGTGAATAATAGTGATAACACCAATATCATTGCTATTACTTTCTTTGCTTTTTTCATAAACAGTCCCTCCCTAAAAAATATTCTCTATTTGTTTTTATACAGTTAACCCAATGCTGACTTTTGTATAACTTGTACCATTTATGTATATATAGTTCGAGGGTTATTTTATTTTTTTTGTATATTTTTAAAATATTTCTGCTTTTACATAACAATCCATATTAAATCATATTAGTGAGTTCTACATATCATGTTATTAAAATATATATAGATTGCTGTAATAATAATTCTGACTTTGGAGGGTATTTATGTTTTGGGGACAACTAACTTACGATGATGAGCGTGTTATGCTCAACATAATTGAAAGTACTACTGAATGTATTGTTGCTAATAATGAAATTTATTTTACATTAGATGGGGAACAACATGTAGTTTGTGTTTCATATATGAAAAAGCCAAAGGATAGGATGTTATTGGATGATAGCAGTCAGGAATTAATTGCTAAGCCTTGCATATTAATTAATTTGAACAGTATGAAGGTTCCCATATTTAAGAACGGCATAATATATGCTGATATATTTTTACCAGAAACTAATATAAAGCATACTATTTTAATAAAAAATAAAACAGCTAGTGATTTCTATAATTTTGTATTTGCCATTTGGAATGAATCTCAAAATTCACCGTTTTCACCCTAATATTCATATAACAAAAAAAGAAGTATATATCAAGCATGTGCTTTCTCCATACTTCTTTTTTGTTATTATTTTCTGTGCTGTACCATATCTATAGTTCCTAGAACGATATGTGCTAAACCGAAGCCTAGCAGTGCTGATTGCGCCACAGGAATCACATTTTTGCTTCTCATCATTCTACCTTGCTTGTTACGCATTTTCATAACAGCAGCTGCGGCAGTAACCCCAGTGCCTAAAATTGTTGGTATTAATCCTTCACGCATAGCCTACCTCCTGAATTTTTTAATTAGTATTATTTTTGGCTTATTGAAATTTTTTATCCCGGCAATTTATGGCACTTAGCTTACTTTTATAAAAAGGGGTTGTATTATATTAAAAATTCGATTTCTAATATAATACAACCCCTTTTACATTACTTTTTAGTAGAAAAATCACCAATAATATTTCCGTTTTTCATAATCTTCATCTTAATTGTTTTTCCCGGAAGTCTCTTAGCTAGCTGCTCTGCGTGATCCTTCCCAATCTGGTTAGCAAATTCATTTGTAGCAGCTTCTTTTACCTCGATAGTACACTCAACAGTGTCATCAGTCATTGTCAATTTAGAATCTATTATATCGGGATCCTGCTTCAAAACTTCATTGTGGAATTGTGTTAAAGGATCCTGTACAGGTTCTTTTTTGTTTATTGTATTGCATGCTGCAAATACAAAGACCAATAATAAAACTAATAATATTACTAATAACCTATTCATAATTTGGCTTTTGTTCAATCGTTACTCCTCCTTATATAGTAATCCTGTTTTCAGAACTATACACATAACAAAGTACATTATAACGGAAACCAAACAAAATTGCAATATTTTACATGTCTTAGTATTATTTATTGTCGTTCCATCTTAATATTATAATTATTGCAATTCTTTGTTTTATTATACATAACCGAAATTCCCCTTATTTTTTCTGTACAAGAGCTTTTATTATTTTACTGGGGATAATTACTCTAAAGTAAATAAAATAGCCATAGATAGTTAAACTTCTATGGCAAGAGGAGTTATTTGCTATGTATTAGTATCTTCTGACTGACTTTATAAGACCCAAAATAATCAGAATAATAATTACTGCCCCGAAAACAGCAAAAATAAATTTTAAAATTTTTAATAATACTAAAAATGCTATAATACCTATAAATATTGATATAATATTGGATAATCCGAATTTTTCCCTCATTGTCAGACACCTTCCTTTAAAACTGTTACTGTTTATATAAACGCAATATCTGGACAAATGTCTGAATTAAAATTTTAATAATATTTCACCGCTTTGTCTGAAAAATACTATAAAGCTGTGATATTTACCTTTCAAGTATCATCTATATAATATGCTGCAGCTTACTGGATTGGATACATGCTTACCGTAAGGGTTATCATCATCCATCTTAGGCTTACCTACTGCTAAGCTTAGGACTACGGCTGTGATAACTATTATAATAATCAGCTTATCCTTCATTTTCATCACCTCCCTCTAACAGGGCTAAACTAATTTCACCCATACATATTTTCAGCTCTTTTATAATGCTGTCTTGAAGCTGGTTTTTCTCAATAATATTCATTATGAGCTTTTTTACTTTGTCTATATTTTTAATATCCTTGCTTTGTACAGCGTGTTTTGTCAGTATTTCGATTCCACTGGCAATATATTTTTTATCGCTATAGCTTTCGCCGGAATTCTCAAGTAAGTCTAACAGCTTCTCAATTGCATTATCAGGTTCTTTCATATCAATCCTAATTTGTATGTATGTTTGTACTTTTATAGACAGGTGCCTCATATCAGTATTTTTTTCTATTTTTAAAGCCTTTTCTATATATTCTAATGCATTAGTATAATCTTTCATGCTTCTATATACTTCTGCCAAATTGTTATAGGTCTTGCCGATTTCGTCTTTATTATCAGGATTAAATATTTTCAGTGCAGTATTAAAAAATTCTATTGCCTTCGTATAATTTTGTTCTTTTTTATAGGTTAAACCTATATTCATTGTTGCATTTGCAGTATCTGTATCGTTATCTGAATATTTGATTGCATCAGCAAACCTTTCTCTAGCCTGTGAATGCAGAGAAATATTGTTCAATAAAATTCCTATTCTATAATAAAGTAAAAACCTAGTATTGTTATCAACTGATATTTTCTCCAGATTGCTCTCAGCTTCTTGAAATGCTGCTTTAGCTTTTTCATACGCATGCTCAAGATAATATGCGAGACCTAGCTCCGATAATATTTTTACTGTATATTCTAATTCTTCTATGTTATCCATTATGCTGACCGCATGCTTTAAAAGCTCAACTGCAACCCTCGTGTTTGCCCTTCTGCGATTGTATACTGCAATATTAAATAGCATCATCGCAGTTTCTTTTTCCATACCTTCTTTTATACATAAATCTTTCAGCCTCTCTAATATGGCTATATCCTTTGGGCTGTCATATAGTTTAATATTGCACGATACAGCTTCTACCATCTCTTTAATCTGCTGCTTTCCTGTTTTGACTATATCATCATAGGATTTGTTAAGCATACCTAGTAATGTAGTCTTAAATTTATTTGAACCGCAATTTTTATCCCTTAAATAGCTGCTTATTGATTCTGGATATCTATTTATTAGCTGTGCAAAATTTTCTACGCTTCCATATGTCTTTATAATAACTTCTTCCAGCTGTTTTCCGGGCTTTTTAATCTTAATATCTGATAAAGTTAATTTATGCATATTAACACTCCTTGTATGATTAGCAACAATTTCCTTTTATAATAATATCGGCAATGAGTAATTTTATTTTACCAACTTGGGTAAATTTTGTAAAATAAAATAGTTTTTTATTTGAAATAGTTTAATGCAAGTTAGAAATGCTGTTAATTCTAAAATAATGTTACTCATACATTAGAAATTAAAAAGGAATTGTCAAAAATAACGCATATGATTTGTATGTCACCTTATCACCTCGTATATATTATACCAAACATATGTTCGCATGTGAAGAAAAACTTTATTTCTCTTTATTTCAACAATAATTTGATTTAGTTTGTTTATTATAATAAAATTTAATAAGGACTATAGGCTAAAAACCTAGATCGGAAGCAATAACTAGCTAATGAATAAGTTAAGCTTTATTGTTTCTTCCCTATAATTTGCATTGAATTTGCAGGAGGTCTGAGATGAGAAAGAAAAGTATTTTTATATTCACATTGGCTTTAATAGGTATAATTACACTTGTATTTAAATTTTTATGGGGTATGACATTAACAGAAAGCTTTAGTGCGGCTCTTCCCGTACCTTTGTTTACGCTGTTTTTGTATTTGATAGCGTCTCGTTTGTCTAAAAGGCATGATGGGTAGCAGGTATTTAGTCTAATATTGTGATTTAGCGTTTAATATGCTTTTCTATTTATTATAAATCCACATACAAAACAAAGTATCTGTCCTATGCATTAAGGCAGATACTTTGTTTTGTATAAAAACTTAGGGTTAAAAAATTAGGTGTTATATTTTTAATTATTTTTTGAGATTTCAAACTCAAAAATCCATTTTGCTGTATTGCCCGAATATCTTCCCCTATTTTCTGTAACCGTTACTGATAGTGTAACTATCTTACTTTTATTTGTCGATACGTCTGATAGGTTTACACTTGTTGTTTTAGAACCATAGTCAGAATACTTATCATTTTCAACAGCTTCTGCTTTTATTGTTATTTTGTTTTTGCCGCTTATTTCTATGGAATCCCCTATGTATATTTTTTTATTATCAATTGATGCAGCTATACTCCAGTCATTACCAACACTATTGTTATAATCCAAGTATGCGTTTTTAAATTTAACTATGTAAGTTCCTGCTGTGCTCTTGCTAGACGTACTATTCTCTAGACCCAGCAGCGTCCTTGTTGCTTTTCCTGCAATACCTTCCGCTGTAACATTTTGGGATTTCTAAAATTCAGCAACTGCTATAACAGTACGCTTGCCAATAATACCATCCGCTTTGCCGCAACTAAACCCCAGCTCATTCAAACGGCTTTGCAATGAAATTATACTTTCCTTTGAATAATTGTTCTTGTAGTAACTAACAGCATTATCAATTTGTTTTTGGATTAGTATTTCATTGTTGTTTGAACTGTTATGATACGTAAGTGCAAATGCAGGCAGCAAATTAATGATATTAAATATTATTATCATAACAATAGCCATAACTAAACGTTTTCTCATTAATATTCCTCCTTTGTAAAATACTAGATTACTTATTCTATTATATCTGTAAAATTCCTTCTTGTATTACAAATTATTTACATCTATCCTTTATGAAATAAATATTCCATTATTTAGTATAACAATTTTGCAATTTTTTTCTAAGACTGCCTATCACTAAAAGCCTTGATTTTCCTGCTTTCTTATTTTAATAATAAGGCTAAAAAAATTACATTGTCTTATTTAAATATCTCGTATAGAATAAATACAAATGACAATCTATATAGAAAGCAGTAGATAATTTGTATTGCTCAAATACTTTCCTTTGCTTTCTATCAAATACAAATATCATGATATATTTATTGCAATTTATGTAAGTAGTAGACATCGCTTATATTTTGAATGTAAGACTTATAAATAAGGGGAGAGAGTGTATTGGAAGATAAAATGTTTGAACTTATGGAAAAAATGTATATTGAAGTTAAGGGAATAAAAACTGATATATCAGAGCTTAAAACTGACGTATCTGAATTAAAATCCGATGTGGCCGAGCTTAAAACTGACGTATCTGAATTAAAAGGCGACGTAATAGTTCTAAAAAATGATGTTTCAAAAATGAATATTACTATAGAAAATGAAATTAAACCTAAGCTAGAAGCTCTATTTGATGGGTATAAGCAAAATTCGGATAAGCTTGACCGAATAGAATCTGAGGTTGCAAAGCATGAAGAAGTTATCATTAAAAGGGTCAAATAAATGTCTTCTTTAATAGAAAATTATTTTAAAGTTAAAGAAGTTTAAAAAGGACTTGTCCGCAGACAAGCCCTTTAATATATGCATCTGTAGTCTATTACAACTACTATATTTCAATGGCGGAGGGGAAGGGATTCGAACCCTTGGTACGCTTTCACGTACGACTGATTTCGAGTCAGTGACCTTCGACCTCTCGGACACCCCTCCGTAGTATTTTTTATCTTTTTTGTTTGAAAAAATCCTTTAGGATTTTACTGCATTCATCTTTTAGTATACCATACTCTACCTCAACCTTGTGGTTAAAGTGGTAATCGCTTAATAGATTTAGCAGTGAGCCTGCCGCTCCGCCTTTTGGATCCATTGTTCCTACATATAGCTTTTCTATTCTTGATTGTATTATAGCTCCGCAGCACATGGCACATGGCTCTAAGGTTACGTAGATTTCACAGTTTATGAGTCTCCAGCCCTTTAAGGTTTTGCAGGCTTCTTTAATAGCTATTATTTCAGCATGAGCTGTTGCGTCCTTTGACGCTTCTCTCAGATTAAACCCCGAGGCTATAATCTCACCATTTCTAACTATTACTGCTCCCACAGGCACTTCATCCATGTCGTAGGCTTTTTGTGCTTGTTCCAAGGCTTTCTGCATAAAAAATTCTTTCATATTTATATCCCTGACTATCAATATTGTGCTATAAATCAGCCATTTATTGATATTGTTTTACTAAAATATATTATCACTTTACGTTTATTGTGTCAATAATATATAAAAGTATAATATACATATAATTCCACAAAATAATTTTTATAAAAATAAAAATGCAGATATACTCTCTACCTGCATTTTATCATAACTATCAATTGATTGCTTTTAATATATCCTTTACTTTTATTTTAAAGGCTTTTAATTCATCGCGTTGGGGCAGCTTTTCTCCGTATCTTACTTCTTCGTATAGCTTGGTAATATCCTTTAGGACTTTATCTATTGCTGGATAATTAGGATTTAGCACTTCGTAAACCTCCCAAGCAGTTATATTTTCAGCGTTAATAGCTTTTTTAGCATAAAGCTTTTGAAGAAAGGTTTTATATTCGTGTCTCAACTTTTCTCTGGTATCCGCAGTTATGCTAAAGGCTGCCATCTTGTATACGTCCGTCAGCTTGTTTACTGCCTTGCCAGTAAGCTTGGAAAGTCTGTTAATTCCAACATCTACAACGAATTCTCTATCCTCTTCATAGCTGCCTTTACTCTTTTTCCTTACGGCTTTATCAATATAGATATATAAGAAATAAATAACAAGTAAAACCAGTATAATAATTATACCTGAGGTTATAAACTTCATAACGTAGTCAAATACAGGACTACTGTTTCCTGTCAGCTCTTGGTATTTCTCTGGATTAAGCTTTTCTATATTTTCAGCAGCTCCGGTAAGCTTTTCAAAAGCCTTTCCTACTAAGAGCTTAAGTCTGCTGAATAATAGGTTTAGTACATATACAAAGGGCGCAGATATAGTAGTCACCACTGCTGCAACAATAGGATTAATAAATCCATATACAGCCTTTATTATTGAGCTGATTATTTCTAAAGCCTTTTGAGTTGATAAAGCAAAGGTAGCTGTCAGTATACTTAGTATAAATATTATATCTAATATAGACTTTTTCTTTTCTGTATTTTTTAAGAATTTTATATTTCTGATTTCTATTAGTAAAAATATGGCTGCAACTGTATATATAATAGTATATCTTCCTATGTCTGACTTTAAATATGAAAATTGCTGTGAATATGCTGTAAAAGTGTTTAGTACTAGCAATAGACCCATATTGAAATAAAACTGCCCTATTGTATAAAGAAATTCCATATCTATATAGAAGTACTTTGCTGCTCTATTCCATACTAATAGGAACAAAACAAATATTAATAATATTTCTATTACATTAAAACCTCTGCTGAATAAAATCGCTGCTAATGCTGATATAATAATCCCAACAGCAATTATGATTATTGATCTAGCATTGGTTTTTATACACTTTGGTTCATAGATGTTTATTGCCAATCCTAGTAAAGCTGTTACAAAAATATATGCAAAGGGTATATTTGGTGCAGCAGTCCAAGGCGAAAGAAACATGTATCCTATATGTAATGCAAAAGCACCAAGCATTGTGGAAAGCGTACGCAGCAGTGCTTCTTGAAGTCTATATTGCTTCATATTTCTCACCTTCCTTGCTGTAATAGAATAAGCTTACATTGGACGGTATATAGTCTACCTTTCCGTCCTTTAAGGCAATTACAGTGGTTTTGGTGTCACCTATATCCTGCAAATCTTCCATTAATTCATTATTAACTGATAAGGTTACAATTATTATTTCTGTTCCCCAGGAAAAATCCTTAATAAGCAGCTTTAACAGCTCCCTTGAGTGAAGCTTTTTAAAGTTGCTTATTTGTGAAAAGGTTGTTAACAGCTCATTAATATGAGTGCTCCCAGTGCTAGGCTGTACTAAGCCTGTGGAGTTTTGTCCAATGCATACCGCATTTGTGGCTAGTCCGGTGGGAATCCCATTTTCAACTAACTTTACTGCTATTGAAGCTGCTATTTCTATGCCAGCTTCGATCAGCTCAATATCCGTGACTTCCATTGTATACTCTGACTTCTCGGTGTTAAATATTATCATTATTTTTTTATCTGCTGTACGATCATATTTATTAACCAGCATTTTTTGATTTCTTGCAGTCAGCTTCCAGTTAACACTCTTAAAGCTGTCAGTGCTTTGGTAGTCTCTTATGCCTATTATCATCATGGGATCATCAATAATCCATCTATTAACTGAAAAATCACCCATCATTGTGTTGGCAGGTATAAATTCGTCTCCTAAATCTCTTATATTTGGATATACAGCTATTGCCGCAGGTACTTCTCTTTCCTGAGTATATGTTTTAGATCCTAAAAGATTGGTTGAGCTTAGTGCCATATCACGCAGCTCATAGTAGCCTCTTTTTAGGCATTTGATGGTATACCTTCTATTAATCCTCTGATAAGGCAGTATGGAAAAGGTCAGATAATGAAGTACGCTGGCATCACTATACACTTCTACTTTTTCCTCAGCATCAAACTGGAGCTGTATCGGAAGCTTCTCTTGTATTTCCAGCCACGTCATAGGCAGTGTCTTTTTGTTTATAACAGAAAATTTATATGTCACCGTTTCCCCGGGAAAAACCCCTTTGGACTCAAACTCTCTGCTTATGAAAAGCTTATTAAATATGTTCTTTTCATAAAGCCTGTTTTGTACAAGAATAAAAGCAAGTATAACTATTATGAACCATAATGCATTCATATTCTTATCCCCTACTTAACTTTTTCTACTGGTACTTGTATCTGAGCTATTATATCTTTAAGCATTGATACAGCATCTGACTTTTTATATTTGCTAAGACCTTTAAGTACTATTCTGTGGGCTAATACAAATGGAGCAATATATATTATATCATCGGGCTTTACAAAGCCTCTTCCTTGTACCATTGCATAGGCTTGGGAGGCTTTATAGAGTGCAATGCTGCCTCTGGGGCTTATGCCTAGATCTATATTTTCGTTGTTTCTTGTGGCTTCAACAATATCAATGATATACTTGGCGATGTCCTTGTCCACAAAAACATTGGATAGCTGCTGCTGCATAGCTGTTACTTCCTCTTTGCTGCATACTGATGATATTTCCTCTAATGGGTTTTGCTTGTCAAATATTTCTAATATTTTTTCTTCTTCATTTCTTTGTGGATATCCTATCTTTATTTTCATTAAAAATCTGTCCAATTGTGCTTCCGGCAGTGGAAAGGTTCCATAGTTTTCTACAGGGTTTTGAGTTGCTATAACAATAAATGGCTTCTCCAGTCTGTATGTGTCTCCGTCTACAGTGATTTGTCGTTCTTCCATACATTCAAGCAAACTGGACTGTGTCCTTGGAGTTGCTCTATTTATTTCGTCAGCTAAAAGTATATTTGTAAACAGCGGCCCTTTTTTAAACTCGAATTCACCTTTCTTTTGATTATAAAAGTTTATACCTGTCAGATCTGAGGGCAAAAGGTCAGGGGTAAACTGTATTCTGCGAAAATCACAGCTTATTGATTTTGAAAGTGCCTTTGCTATAGTAGTTTTGCCCGTTCCGGGTACATCCTCAAGCAGTATATGACCTGAGCATATAAGGGATGTAAGCAACAAATCTATTATTTCATTTTTACCTAATATAACCTTACTTACGTTGTCTTTTATATTTTTTATTGTTTTATTATATGACATATAGCTTCTCTCCTTTATGTACCTTTATATTTCGACTTTACTATAATACCATTATAAGTTCAACATGTTAATATTTTCTGAAAATTCAGTATGCTGAAAGTGAAAAATAAATGTATTTTAGTTCACAATTTGAAACTAACTGTAAGAAATGATTCTCAGCTATCACTAAACACTTTACAAAAGAAGTGTAGGAATAATAAAATATACTTGGAGGTGGATTTATGCCGCAGATAAAAATAAAAGGTGCAGAGCTTAACCATATTCTTTTTATAAGCAAGCCTATGGTTGATGAGCTTCAAGCACTTTTACAGGTTCCAAGAGAATATTTCACTATAGAGTACGTGGAAGCTGTATATATCAAGGATGGTTCTAGGGATTCAGGCTTTCCTATGATTGAGGTGTCTTGGTTTGACAGGGGACAGGAGCTGCAGGATAAGACAGCTAGTATTATTACCAGATACGTACAAACAGAAAGCTATAAAAATGTAGATGTATACTTTATACCTCTCTTGAAAAATAACTACTATGAAAATGGCACTCATTTCTAACTGAAAAAATTCGATATACAGGGAAAGTATATCGAATTTTTATTATTTAAAATTTTTTACAAAAAACATTCCTATTGTTTTAAAGTGCTATTTGTATCCAGTACCCTAGCTCTCTTTATTTTGTCCGCACCGAATTTTTCCCTGATAACATCCATTGCCCTTTCAAGCTTTTCCTCTCTTTGACTGGCGGTGCTCAAATCCTCTGCCTGAGGCAGGTCAAATATAGATAGCTGCTCTACGCTTTCTTCCTCAAAGCCGCTTAAGCCTATGCCAAGCAAGCGAACGGGCTTGTGGATACTCCAGTTGCGCTCAAGCAGCTCCACGCCTGCTTCAAAAATTTCCTTTGTAAGGTATGTAGGTTTAATAGTCTGCTGTCGTGTAATAGAGTTAAAATCACTATATTTTATAGCTATAGAAACTGTTTTGCCTTTGCTGTCGCTTTTTCTCGCTTCTGTACCTATTTCTTCTGCTAATTTAAGTAATACATTCTTAGCATATTCGATATTTGTAGAATCCTTTGATAAGGTTATGGAGCGGCTCATGGATTTACTGCCTCTCAGGGGGTTTTCATCTACTGCTGAGTTGTCTATTCCATTTGCTAATCTGTAAAGCTCATCACCATACTTGCCGAAAACCTTTTTGAGTACCTCCACCTTACATTTTGCTATATCTCCTATTGTATACATGGCCAGCTTTTGAAGTCTTTTCTCTGTCTGCGCTCCTATGCCGTACATATCCCGTACAGGCAGCTTCCAAAGCTTCTGATCTATTTCTGACTTCCAAAGCTCCGAGATACCAAGGGGTTTTTTCAGCTCTGATGCCATTTTTGCAAGAAATTTATTTTCTGATATTCCTATGGAGCACCAAAGATCCAGCTCCTTTATAATAGTGTCCATTATGCTTTGTGCGATTTCCCTTGGCTTGCCAAACAGCTTTTCACAGCCGGTCAAGTCCATCCAGGCTTCATCTATACTGTTTTGCTGTATTACAGGAGTATATCTGCCTAATATTTTCATAACCTCTTTTGAATTGTCAGAATACAGCTTTCCATTTGGCGGTACTAATATAAGCTGAGGACACAGCTTCTTTGCTTCATGTATAACCATAGTGGTTTTGATCTTGTATTTTCTAGCTTCATAATTGGCGGCAAGTATTATACCCGATCGATACTCAGGGTCTCCTGCCACAGCAGCAGGCTTGCCCTTAAGCTCGGGGTTTTTTGCCATTTCGCAGCTTATATAAAATGCATTCATATCCACAAGGAATATGGTTCTTCTCACGTTTATCACCCTAACTATTTACAGCTTTTTTCTCACAAAGAGATTAGCAGCTCTTAACGAAAAGTATCTTGAGTTTTGGAGTTGCTAATCTATATTATACCACTACCGAACATACGTTGCCATATATCTCCAAGAAAAAGATGATTGGCACATGCTTTTTTAATGCTGTGCCAATCATCTTTGAGGGGATATCTATACATCAAGCAGATGTTACTCTGCATTGTTGGATAATTTAACTTTAACTGTTGATTTTCTGTTTAATTGATTTAATAACTCTACTTCTATTATATCTTCAGCCTTATGCTTCTTAACTGTTTCTACTAATTCTTCTATAGTAGTGATTTTTTTCCCATCTATTGCTGTTATTATATCGCCTGCTTTTATACCTGCTCTATCTGCTCCACCGAAGGGAGTCACCCTAGATATATATACCCCTTGTGGTACACTGTATCTTTCTGATTCTTCCTTAGTAATGGTTCTGCCTTCTATTCCCATCAATGGTCTATTTATAAGCTCATCTATTATTGTCTTTACTTCACTTGATGGTATCGCAAAGCCCATTCCCTCAACCTTTGTTTCTGCTACCTTAAGGGTATTAATACCTATTACCTTTCCTTCTGTGTTAACCAGTGCACCACCGCTGTTACCCGGATTTATCGCTGCATCTGTTTGTATGAGCTTTAGTGTTTTGCCTTGATTTTTAAATTCTCTATCAAGTCCGCTTATTATACCAGCAGTTACAGTCCCTGCATATTCCTGCCCCAATGGGTTTCCTATTGCTACTGCCAATTGTCCCACCTTGAGAGTTGATGAGTCAGCAAATTCGGCATATGGAAGATTCTTTCCTTCTATTTTCAGTATTGCAAGATCATACTCTGCATCTCTATTTACCAGTCTTGCATCAAACTTTCTGCCATCACTTAGTATTACCTTTATGTCATTGGCATTGCTTATTACATGGTTATTGGTAACTATAAGCCCTTCACTGCTTATTATAACACCGGATCCTATTCCTTCGTTTTCAAAGCTTCCAAAGAAAAAGTCATTAACTACCGCCTTGGTTTGAATGGATACCACCGCTGGAGATACCTTTTCAGCTATCCACTCAATAGAGACTGTTCCTTGTGCCAGCAGGTATTGAGGTGGAGTATTGCTGGTAATATTTGTTTGAGTTAGTATGCCGCTAGTTTCTCTGGAAGACTTATAGTTAGCAAGAAAATAATTATCTACGGTATATCCTACTATTGTTCCCAGCATAAGTCCCGCCGAAAGCACCGATGCTATTAGCAGCTTTGAGGTTTTGGTTTTTTTTTCAATAACTTCTCTGTAAAAGCCTGGCTTGTTGTTTTCATCAGCGGTACTCTCCTGTGCAGTCTCATATTTATTAGATTGATAAGTGTATTCATCAGCTTGCTGATGTTCCTCTTGGATTTCATTCATTATTATTGGCTGGTTTTGTGTCTTATCCATTTCGTTTTCTTCTCTTTCCTTGTTTTCGTTAAAAAAATTGTCCATATTTAGTTCCTCCTTCTGTTTATTTTATAAAAATACATTACTTTTGAAGTATAAACGGTATTTCACAGCTTGGATTTGTTTATTACCGTTTGTATATTTATAATATAACCCGATATTTTGAACAAAATATGAACAATTTGTAAACATTATAGTTATAATTAAAAAGTTATTTTATATCATACATTCAGCTATTCAATCATTTCTGAACTTCTACTTTTCTCTTTGTGTATATATATAACCCCATTATTACAATGAAATAAAATATTACTCCGAGTAATGTGAGATTTTCATATACTATTTGGTGAGAGATTGAAGCTGCAACTCCGCCAATTATTATTACGAGAATTTGTAAATATGTTTTTCTAACATTAAACATATTAAAAATAATATATGCAGCAATTGTATTTACTGTACTACCCAAAATTGATGTTACTAAATCGGTACTAAACGAATAAAAAATTGTACCTGAAATAAAAAATGCTATTATTATAATTAAAGTATTTTTTGTTATTCTCATTAATACCTCCTTAAAGTATATAATTAATAGTAATTATAATCCTAAATACAATAGGTATAGAAAATTAAATTAGTCGAAAGTACGTTGCACTCTATAATCTATATAAATATCCTATCAGCCTAATTTATTACACTCCCACGTTTATAGTACTTGAACGTAAAAACATTATCGCTTTCTATATAGAAAATTTTTGACTAACGTTATTGAATCACTAATAAAGGCTATAATTTATTTTTTTGTTATTGTAAAAACAAATTTCACAAAATCCTTTCCGCTGTCTACTCTGATTTCTTCATCCAAAAGGTGTATTATTTCCTTTACTATTGCCAGCCCCAGTCCAAAGCCGCTTCGGTGTCTTCCTCTTGAGGCATCTCCTTTATGAAATCTATCCCAGATTTTTTTCAGCTCCTCCTGATTTATAGATACTCCCATATTTACAATCTCCACCAAGGTTTTATCAGCATCATCATAGGTCTTTATCAGTATTTCTCCCCCTAGCGGTGTAAATTTCACAGCGTTATCCAACAGATTTAATAGTATTCTATCAATCAAGGTCTGGTCTGAGCTTACAATATTTTTTTCATTTTCCAGTATCAAAGAAACTTCCAATTCCTTCTCTGTTATCTTTTTTTCAAAGGACAGCAGTTTTCTTCTGATAGTCTCACTTAAATCAAAATCGCCTTTATTAACAGATATAACCCCCTGCTGCATATTGCTTAGCTCCATTATGTCATTTGTTATCTTTACCAGCCGTCTGCTTTCTCCAAGTGCTATGTTCAGATACTTATTATGGCTTTGCTGTGGTATTGTTCCATCTAAAATTCCTTCAATAAATCCGATAATAGAGGTCATTGGTGTTCTCAAGTCATGGGATATATTAGCTATAAGGTTTGCCCTGTTTTCCTCGATTTTTTCCAGAGACTCTGCCATATGGTTAAAGCTTCTGCTTAACTCCTCTATTTCGTCATTGGTATCTATCTCCAGTCTTTTCTGAAACTCTCCTGAAGCTATCCTTTTAGCGGCTTCACTTATCTCCTTAATAGGATTGGATATTCTCTTTATATGAAAATATAAGCCTATATAAGCGAAAAACATTGATAGGAGTACAACAATGGCAGTTGTAGCATATAGATTTCTCAAAGTCTTTTTAAGCTCTGGCAAGGAGGCATGTATAAGTACCCCTCCCTTAAAGGAGTCACCATAAAATATAGGATAGCCAATAGTTAAAGAATGTTCCCTAAGCCTTCCTCCGAAATTTCCTCTTTCATTTATATAATAGCCTCTGTATAGTGTACTAAGCCGCTTTCTGTCTATAGTCTGGTTTAAGTTTGCGGTTCTGTCTGCCCCTGATGCCATCAGTACCGTTCCGTTTTCATCAATAAGCCATATCCTGGCATCTAAAAATTTATCCAACAGCTTTACATCCTCAATCAAACGCTGCCAATCCATTACGCCAACAAAATATGACATGGATATTTCATGGGATATCTTCTCAGCCTGTTCTATTAAAAGCTCCTGCTTGCTTCCTATAAAATATCTGTCAAAAATATTCATAAGCAGTACTGCCAATATTGTAAAGCTTATGATTATTGTTATTCCGTAAGTTGTAAGCAGCTTGCTGAATAACGTCTTATTTGGTTTGTATTGCTTCATTATCTCACCTCAAACTTATAGCCTACACCCCAGACAGTTTTGATTTCCCAACGTTTCTGCTGATCATTGAATTTTTCTCTCAGCCTTTTTATATGCACATCAACTGTTCTTGAGTCTCCCATAAAGTCATAGCCCCATATTTTTTCGAGCAACTGTTCTCTGGTAAATACCTGATTGGGATGAGTGGCTAAATAAAATAAAAGCTCCAGCTCCTTAGGAGGTATCTCCATTTTGCTTTCTTTGTATATTATGCTATAATTACTTTTATTTATGGTCAGATTTGGATAAACTACTTCCTCTTTTATCTGATCTATTTTCATGGTTCTTCTTAGTACTGCCTTTACTCTTGCAAGCAGCTCCTTTGGCTCAAAGGGCTTGACCATATAGTCATCAGCTCCAAGCTCCAAGCCCAGCACCTTGTCAAAGGTTTCACCTCTGGCAGTAAGCATAATAATCGGAATACTGCTGGTTTTTCTGATTTGCTTGCATACCTCCCATCCATCTATTTCGGGAAGCATCAAGTCCAGCAATATAAGGTCAGGTGTCCATGAATAGTATATATCCAGAGCAGACTTACCACCATAAGCGACCTTTATTTCGTATTGTTCCTTTTCAAGATACATCCGTATAAGGTCAGCTATATTATAATCATCATCTACTACTAATACCTTTGCTTTGGTATCCATTTTATCACCCCTATGACAGCTTAGTTTGTTATATTGGGATATCTTATTAACTATCTCCCATTATTTCCATTCATTAAGTTAATATTATATCAAAATATAGTATTAATCAATGTATTGCAAGTAAAGTCTTGTTGTATAAAAAACCAAAGGAGAATCCTCATATAGATTCTCCTTTATCATAAAGCCTTATTTTCAAATTTCCTATACAAAGCATACATAAACAACAAATGTACCAGCACCCCGACTATTGCATAAACCCAATACAAGCTGCTGCCCTGTATCCCATAAATAAATACCTTGGAAACCCAGTAGGTTGGTGCTATTCCAGCTAATAGCTGCCAGCCGGATTTTACAAAATACCCAACCGCAGGTGCAATAAACAAAATCCCCAACGCCTTGGAAAAAGCAAGACCCTCCACCTTGTTGGCTGCAAAGGCTCCCATAAAGAGTGCTACCATGGGTGCTTCCAAGGAAGCAACTATAGCTACAGCTAAAAGCCTTGTAAAATCTATGCTTACTAATCCAATTATATATACCATTACAAAGGACATTATAAAACAGCATATTATGGGACTTAACATTCTATATGCCAAATAGCCAGTCTTGGTCAAAGGAGTTACTGTAAAGAACATCAGTATATTTTCGTCCCTCTCATCCAGTATTATAAAGCCTGCCAGCATTCCCAGCATAAATGGGCATATAAGAAGCATTATGCTGATTATCAGATTATAATATGGGGTTAAATCAAATTGCAGCTTCTGCCAAAGCATTTCTGCTGCAAAGGGCAGACCTAATCTCATGACAATGGCAGTTAAAAGGGGAGCTATTATTGATACAAGTAAAATCGGATCTCTGCTGATGTTTTTTAGATCACCTAACAGCAATGCTTTAACTCTTCTCATTTTCCTCCACCCCCTATTCTGAGAATAACATATTTTCTAAACCAGCTTTCTGCCCATATATATGCAATACATATCCATAATATCAGCACAGAAATAGAATAGAAATAATCAATCCCCGTCAAGGCACTAAAAGCTCCCTTAATAAGAACAAGGGATGGTTTTGCTGGTAATATACTGAATATAGGGTTTTTATATATGTCAAAGAACTCTAAAAGCGGAAGCATAAACACAGGAACATATACTACTGATAAAATTAAATACTGGTTTATTGATTTCGCCAAAAAAGCCAGTGTAAAGCCCAGAAGTGTAAAAAAAACAGAGCTTAATACTACACCAGATATAAATGCAATAAAGTTTATTTTAAAGCCTATTGATAATGCCACTATTAAGGTGCTTGATACAACTGCTAAAAGTGTAAGGGATATAAGCTTGGAAACCAGATATTCCCAAGCTCTAAAGGGTGTTACAAACAAGCTCTCGAATATATTCTGGCTTTTTTCCATAAGTATGATTCCACCTATAAAAAAGAAACCAAGGGCTGACGGATCGCTGAATATTATAAAGGTGGCTGTGTATTCCTTTATGCCCGCAGGCATTAACCTTAAAAGCAGTATATACAGCAAGCTTACCAAGGCATAAGCATAGTAGAAGCCATGACGTATCTGAAATCTTATATCATATTTAACGGCTGACCATAACCTCATAACAGACTCCTTCCTGTCACTTCTATAAATATATCCTCCAAGGTTGCTTCCAGCGTATGCACTGTCTCTATTTCCTTGTTTTTCAATATATCCAAAAACTCCTGTGTGCTGCCGATGCCCTTAAGCTCAAATTCCTTTGATTTGATATTTCCATTTTCATTGTACTCCACCTTCAGTACTTTTTTCCCCTTATTTATTTTTAGCTGCCTTGGTGAGTCTATAAGGTTTATCTCACCGTTTACAATGAATGCAACTCTATCACATAAATCCTCTGCAACATTCATATTATGAGTGGTCAAAAATATAGTCTTTCCCTCCGACTTTTTCTGCATTATTATGTCTTTTATCTTTTTTGCGTTAACCGGATCCAAGCCTGAGGTGGGTTCGTCCAAAAATATTATATCCGGCTTATTAAGCAGTGCTCTGCAAAAGTTAAGCCGCATCTTCATACCTTTGGAAAAATCTGAAACTCTGGTATTTTTAGCATCTTCAAGCCCCACCATAGCAAGCAGCTTAAGAGGGTCTTCCGTATCCCCAGAGTATAGTGATTTAAAAAAGTTAAGGTTTTCAAGGGCTGTAAATTTTGTATAAAGGTTCGGCAGCTCAAAGGATACACCGATTTTTTCATAATACTCTGATTTGGTGTTGTGCAGTTCCTTTCCCATTATCTTTACACTGCCTTCATAGCTTTTTAGTATACCTATCATTATCTTTTGTGTAGTGCTTTTTCCAGCTCCAGAGGGCCCGAGAAATCCGAATATCTCGCCTTGATTTATTGTAAAGTTTAGACCTTTTATGGTTTCTTCACTGTTCCCTGGATAAGTAAACTGGAGATTGTTAACCTCTATCATTTTCCGCTCCCCCTTCTGCTATAAGCTTATTAGCCATTAGTTCTATCAACAGCTCCACAGTACCCTTGTATTCAGCTTCACCCATTTCCTTTTTGTGGAAAGTAATCGTAAACAATGCTCTAAAAAGTCCTGATATTACTGCTGACTATTTAGATATGTGTAATAACACTGTTGTCCAGCTTGCTTAGATGTGAAAAAAGTCTGCCTGATAAACGACATATTTGTAAACCATGACGATATGTACTTCCTGTTTTTGCACTCCATATAACCTTGGCTGATATATTTTCGTACAAAACATCCTCTAATGCCATATTTAAAACTAAAATAGTATTGTCTTCGAATTTTCTATCTGAGATGATGCCTAAGCCTGTTACTGATATATTGATAAGCATGACTTCTATTGGTATATCCACTTCAAATTCACTGCCATTGAAAAAGTATTTTATGCACTGTATCTTGGAGTAATACTCTATTCGTTTGCTTTTACGCATTTCCTTTGTTTGAAGGTTATTTTCCATGTTTTCAGTCAAAATAACTACTCCTTATCTGATAGATTATTTTAATTGTAATTATGAGCTTCTATTTAATATTTACAATAAATACAAATACAGTTGCAGAGTTTTAAAGCTTTTGCTTCAAAACTCTGCAACTATATTTATTATACTCAGAAAATTATATTTTAAAACTATCAATATCATTCTTTAAGTTTGATGCCATAGTATAAAGCTGTTGTGCTGAATCATATATGTCCTTCATTAATTCAGTTTGTTCGCTTGCTGCTGCTGCAACATTTTCTGCACTGTCTGAGGATTCTTTTGATATTACACTGATTTTTTCCACTGAATCTACCATTGTCTGAGTTCCTGCATATATTTCCTGTATTACAGCGGAGATGTCCTGCATTTGCGTTGACACTGCTTCAATATCCTTTAGTATGCTGTAGAAGGCTTCACCTGCATTTCCTACCATTGATTTTCCATCTTCTACGGCACTGGTTCCCTCTGACATTGCTGCTACTGCATTTTCAATCTCTGCTTGAATATGATATATTAATCCGCCTATCTGCTTGGCTGCACCAGATGACTGCTCTGCCAGCTTCCTAACCTCATCAGCAACAACAGCAAAGCCCCGTCCTTGTTCACCCGCTCTTGCCGCCTCTATTGCCGCATTTAGTGCCAGCATATTGGTTTGCTCCGAAACAGAGGTTATAAGTGATACTATCTGACCTATTTCTCCAGACTTTTTACCCAGTACATCTACTACCTCTGTTGAAATCCTAACCCTTTCACTAATGGAGTTCATTTGAGCTATAGCCTTGTTAATTACCTGGGTACCGCCCTCTGCTCTTTTTGATGCTGCCATTGAGGAATTTACCACAGTTTGTACATTGCTAGCAATGTTTTCCATACCTGCATTTATATTCTTAACTACATCTTCAGTTTCTCTGGTAATATCTGTTTGCCTGTCAGCTCCTGTTGCCACATAACAAATAGCTTCTGATATTCTATCTGCCGCCTGCTGTGTTTGGTTTGCGCCTTCTGAAAGCCCTCTTGATGTAATAACTACATCATTTAGGTTAGTTGATATTTTACTTACTGTCTCTCTCAGCTTGCTTGCCATTTCATTAAGCTTAGCACTCATATTTCCCAGCTCGTCTCTTGATTCAACCTTTATGCTCTGAGTCAAGTCTCCCTCTGATATGACTGTCGCCAAATCGTTTACCTTGCTTACCTGTTTTCGTATATATCTCGCAAACAACCAGATTATTATAAATACAAAAATAATCACAATGATTACAATGGGTATCATTTTTGTCAATAGTGCTCTAATAGGTGCAAGCAATTCACTCTCGGGTATGGATAATGCTAGTATCCAACCAGTTTCTGTAACTGGTGTATAGTAAATAAAATGCTTTCCCTTTTCATCTCCATAGCTTGTCTTGCCCTGCTTATTTGTCAGTATATCGTTTCCAACCTTAGCCAAGCTGGTATTTGGATCCTCTGTAATCAGCTTTGCCATCATTTTCTCTGAATCCTTATCGGCTATATATAACCCCGTATCATCTATCATAAAGGCATGACCACTTTTTCCTACCTTAACATTTGTAACCATATTTTGTAATGCCGTAAAATCAACATCCCCTGTTGCTACTCCCAAAAAGTTATTATCTGCATCATAGAAGGGTACTGTTGATGTTACCATAGCTATATTTGTAGCAGGATCAACATAGGGCTTTGACCATACTACCTTTTCCTTTGCATTCTTACCCTCCAAATACCAATCCCAGCCGTGATAATTATACTCTGGATCACTTAAATCGTCTGTATATACAGAGTCACCATTTTCCTTATAAGCATAAGGTCCAAAAAACTCAATATCCTCCTTGTACTTAAAGGGCTCATAGAAAATGCCTGCTCCAAAGGTATCAGGATTTTCCTTTATGGATTGCTTTAAAAGTTCAGCAAAGTTATCCTTTGCCATTACATTTGATGATGTTTCTACCACCTTCGCCAGTACCAGCGGGATACTCTTATGCTTTGCAAGCCCCGTTTCCAGGCTGTTTCTGATTTCATTCAGTTGTGTAAGCATTTTACTATCAATTTCATTGTTCACAATACCCTTGGAGTAGTAATAGCTTAAATATGTAAGCGCACCCAAGGATATCAGAATGAGGGGTAAGACTGTTACAATAATAAGAGTCCTAACGCTTTTAAATCTGAAAGCCCTTTTCATAAAATCCGCTCCCTCCGAATACATTTATTATAATATTAACTCAATAAATTATATATATTAAGTTTTATAATATATATAATTTCAACATTTATTACAAAATTCCTTCCATATATACATTTTTTATGCATCTGTCTATATAATTATACATCGTTAAAAATTATTGTATTGGGATTAATAAAGGCAAATCCTATTGTTGAACCAGCTTAACATTTTATTTCCTGTTCCTTGATAAATATGAAAACTATGACACAGTGCATGTGATTGCTCCCATACTCCTATGTCATAGTTATTCTGAATTTTATTTTATTGTCCTAAAGGTGTATTTTGTCTGGCTTTCAAATACTTCCCCTGCTTTTAATATTCTTTTTGGAAAATCGCCATTCATTGCATCAGTATACCACTGAGTCTCAAGACAGATTCCGTCATAATCCTTAGATTTTATTTTACCTCTGAATACCCACTCATCCCCTATGTAGCCTCCTGCATAAAAAACAACACAGGGCTCTGTAGTTTCTATATCCAACTGCCTGCCGCTTTCCTCGTCCTTTAGTACTATTGAATCAGCTTCCTCTAATACAAATACGTGATCATAACCCTTTCCATTTTTGATTTGCTCGTTATCAAAATCCATAGCTTCCTTTATAACTCTGCCTGTCCTCAAATCAAAGGGAGTACCTTCAACAGAGCAGGTTTCTATAGGGATTATGTACGGATCAACTGTTACGTACTTTGATGCATTGATTTTTAAGCTTTGTTCCAATGCACTTCTTTTTACATTGCCGGAAAGATTAAAATAACTATGATTGGTTAGAATTGCAAGAGTATCTTTGTCAGAAGTACATCTATAGCTTATGGTTAATCTGTTTTCTCTATCAATAGTATAAATAGCTTCCACATCCAGATTGCCGGGGAAGCCCTCCTCCATATCCTTGCTTCTATAAGACAAGCATATGCCTGCTGTGTTTTTAGTTAGTATTTCTTTTACATCCCATATCCTTCTGCTGAAGCCCTTTTCTCCTCCATGCAGATTATTTCCCTTATTATTCTTTGCCAGTTGATACTTTACTCCATTTAGCTCAAAGCAGGCATTAAAGAACCTTCCTGCTGTACGTCCTGTTAATGCACCAAAATATGCATCATTATCTATATACTGCTCTATGCTGTCAAAGCCAAGTACTACATTTTCCAGAGTCCCAGCTTTGTCAGGTGTCATTATCTCAGTAATAATACCGCCGTAATTTATTACCTTTACACTAAAGCCTGTATCATTTGACAGCTGGTACTCAAATACATCCTCTTTATCAGGGGTTTGTCCAAAATAAGTCTTTTTAATGTTCATATAAATCCCACCTTATGCTATTTCTTTCCAAGTACAAATATTTCCGACAGACCGATT
Organism: uncultured Clostridia bacterium; assembly: GCA_937930535.1. GTDB lineage: Bacteria > Bacillota > Clostridia > Lutisporales > Lutisporaceae > CALGKJ01. Next base: position 11,790 of record CALGKJ010000045.1, on the reverse strand, counting down.
TCCTCGCCTTCCATTGCCGCTTTATCAAGCTCTATTTTTATCCATTTTACTTCTGTTTCAGGGAAGCTTGCAATTGCAGCAGCCCCAGGTGTCTCTGCAAATTCCAGCCTGCTTACAACTTTTCCGTTGCTGAAAATAAGCTTGCAGCTTGTTATTCTTCTGTCTCTTATAGGACTTCCATATATAAGCACGCTTGATATTTTTCTATTCTCATTCCATTCCAGCTTAACCCAGTCTTTTTCCATAGTTTTATCGCTGACCCAGTCATAGTCTTTATTCTTACGGTAAATCCCGATTTCTCCGTCATTTAGTGCTTCTTTTTTGAAGCCCGCCTTTTCAGAGCCTACAGTAATAACTGCATCCGCCGCAATATTAACATATTCTGTTACCCCTGACGGCATAGGCTGCTCTGTTAGGGTGGGACCATTTACATATATGCTTCCATCAGCTCTGAAGCCCATACGATCTATAAAAATCTGACGGTTGCCCCCGCCCTGAACCGGATCGGTATGTGTATGATATACAATAAACCATTCAGAATTGTCTGGGGAGGTAGTAATGCTGTTGTGTCCCGGACCTGATACATTATCCCAGGTGATTTCCGCTTCCACTATAGGATTTTTCTCATACTTAGTATACGTACCCAGCGGGCTGTCAGAGGTTGCATAGCCTATGGAATACAGCTTGCTGGCGTAGCAGTTGGCAGAGTACATCATGTAGTACTTTCCGTTGCGTTTAAAAACTGTAGCACCTTCATTCCATCGCCAGTCACCTGAAAACTTTTCCCACTCCTGATCTGGCTTTGTAAGCAGTACCGGCTCACCTTTCACAGAAATCATATCGTCATTAAGCTCTATTCCATAGATATGACTTTCATTTCTGCCGCTTACCCTGTTTTCAGAGCAATCTCTGGAAAAATACATATATTTTCTTCCGTCATCGTCTATAAGTATATTAGCATCTATAACAGCATACCCAAAATCAAACATGGGATGATCATATACATCTGTGAAAGGTCCCTTTGGAGAGTCGCTTACTGCAACTCCTATTCTGAGACTTCGCTTTTCTGTCCACCTGCCAGTGTAGTACATATAATACTTGCCTTCATGCTCAACAACCTCGGGAGCCCAGTAATCAGAGGATGCCCATGAGGTATACCCCTTATAAACAGGTCCCAAATCATACCAGTTAACCATATCTGCTGATTCCCATGCCTTAAAGCCCATATTCCATGAGGTGGGATAGCAGTAGTATTTTCCGTCGGATGCCTTAATAACAAAGGGGTCTCCTATATCAGTGATGTCGCCTACAGGATTTTTGTAGAATCTGTCTTCAACGTCTTGTTCATTAAACAATACAATTTCTTTTTCCTGCATATTTGTAATCCTCCAAACACCATAGCCGCTAAGCAGTATAATAACTAATAATAATATTATTATACTGCTTTTCTTTGATTTTCCCATATATAAAACCTCACTTTTAGATATATTACCCATAGTTTCTGTATTACCAACATAAAAAATGGTCAATGACCCTTCTGCTGATATATTGTACCTGACCATAAGAAAGTACATAAAACGTGTATATAATTACAGCATGTCATTGACCACATAATATTTATTGATTTTAGATCAGATAGGTTACAATACAGCTTATTATGCTATTTGCAGCTAGGCTTCCATTTGCCTTCATTTATAAGACGTATAACATCAGGGTCAGCCTTTGGTCTGCGATCATATGTCATTAGTCCGTTTATTTCCTGTTCAACATCTGTAATCTGTGTATATACGAAGCCTTGTATCTTTGGAGATTCCAGCATAGCGGAAACTACCTCATAGTATCGGCGTACAAAGTCTTCCTCGGATTCTGCTGATGAATAGCCCCAGCCCTTCCAGCTTCCTTTTTCATAGGATATTCCGCCAAACTCGGATACGATTACAGGTTGTTCCTCGTGATTCCAGCCTTTAGCATACATTCCACGCCCGGTATGCCGACTGCTTAGTATATTCTCTATTGTAGAATAGCGTTCCTTGAGAACATCCTTTTTCCATTCATAGTCATGAATTGTAAGCAAATCTGACTTGGTATGATCCCATCCATCATTAGATATAACCAGCCTTGTCTGGTCAATGGACTTTGTCAGCCAGTACATGGAAGCAGAGTGAGCCTGTTCATCACAGTTGTTCATTATGCAGTCAACACCCCAGGACTCATTAAGTGGCGTCCAAACAACAATGCACGGATGGTTATAGTCACGTTCAATCATTTCTATCCATTCCTGAGTAAACCTTTTTACATACTTTCTGGAATATGTATATGCACTTGCCATTTCACCCCATACTAAAAAGCCCATTTTATCAGCATGGTATAAGAATCTTGGATCCTCTACCTTCTGGTGCTTGCGTACTCCGTTAAAGCCCATTCTCTTGCAAAGCTCTATATCCTTTACAAAGGCTTCATCACTAGGAGCAGTCAGCAGGGATTCCTCCCAGTAGCCTTGATCCAGCAGCATTTTTTGATAGAAGGGTCTGTTATTCAGCATAAATCTTCCGTCTACTACTGAAATTTTTCGCATACCAAAATAAGACTTTACTTCATCTATGGGAGTACTTCCAGAAGCAAGCTTAAATTCAATATCAAACAATACTGGATTTGACGGAGTCCATACCCATGATTCCTGATGATTCCAATCCAAGGTAATCTCCTGATCCAGCCAGAAATCTCTTTTGCCCCTGCCATTAAATACCTTTAGACTGTCTTCAATCAGAACTTTATCCTTAAGCCTAATTATAACATTCATGCTGGCATCCTTGCAGTCTCCATCTATTTCATACTGAACACTTATCTTTTTTTCATCAAGATTGGGAGTAAACCAAACCTTTTTTAAGTAGGTTTCTGCCACCCCCTCCAGCCATACTGTCTGCCATATGCCTGTGGTGCGTGTATAGAATATGCTCCGGGTAATTGCATCAGAGTCATTTTTCCAAAATTGTTTTCCTCTTGGCAGCTCTAAATCTGTAGTATAGTCCTCTACCCTTACGGTAACTATATTTTCATTTTCCTTAACTACATCCGTAATCTCCACACTAAAGGGTACATGCCCTCCGCAGTGAGTGATCAAATGCTCCCCATTAACCCAAACGTCTGCTTTATAATCAACTGCACCAAAATGAAGAAATATTCTTTTTCCCTTTAATTCTTCTGTTAAATCAAATTTTCTGGAGTACCAAACTAAATCATGTATATCTTCGGAATTAATTCCCGAAAGCTTTGTCTGGTATGTAAAGGGTACGATTATTTTCTGTTCAAAGCTTGGAGCTTTGTACCATTTGTTTTTAATTCCTATGTTTTTATCGTCAAACGTAAATTCCCATTGGCCATTTAGGTTCACCCAGCAGTCTCTTTCAAACTGTGGACGAGGGTATTCTGGTCTTGGTAGTTGTTTATTCAACTTAATACCTCCTAGTACAATTAATCTTCTATTATTAGCCCTTAACCCCTGAGGATAAAGCCAATCCGTTTAAGAAATACTTCTGCGCAAACAAGTATAGTACAAAGGTTGGAATAATTGAGATTATTGCCGATGACATCAAATGGGCAATTTCTATATCATATACACCCTGTAATATCCTTAAGCCAGGAGTTAGAGGCATTTTTTCAATAGTATTCATTACAATGGAAGGCCATAAAAAGTCATTCCATGAGCCTGTAAAAGCAAACAGTGCTACAACCGTCAGCACAGGTCTTGAAAGAGGGATTATGACTCTGGTAAAAATCTGCCATTCATTGGCACCGTCTATTCTTGCCGCTTCACTGAACTCCTTGGGTATACCAAGCATAAACTGCCGCACAAGATAAATATTAAATACTCCTCCAAGCCCCGGAACAATCAAGGCTAGAGGATTATCAATCCAGCCCAAGGTCTGCACTATCTTATACAGCGGAATCAAATTTATAACTGATGGAAACATCATAGTTGTCATAAGAGCCCAAAATATAAAGTTTTTCCCTTTAAATTCAAGCTTAGCATATGCATAAGCTGACATAGACACTATTATTAATGCTAAAACCGTATGAACAGTAGAGATAAACATTGAGTTGAAGAACCATCTTCCAATAGGGGCTGCTGAATTGCCAAACAAAGCCTCCTTAAAATTCTGGAAAGTCCATTTTACTGGAAAAAACCTATAGCCAAGAGTTTGTATCTCAACCTCTGGCTTAAAGGATGTAAGCAGTGCCCATAGCAAAGGAATTAAAAATATAATTCCAAATATAATCAAAAATCCAAAAGCCGTTAATTTTGGCAGCTTCTTTTTAAGCTTTCTCATTTCCCATTCCCCCTTGCTAATCTTTATTGCGCATAAGCACAAATTGTATTACTGAGACTGCCATTATACATAAGCCCAGAATAACAGCCATTGCAGAGGCAAGACCCGCTATAGACTCTCCTGACCCGAAAGCAAGCTCTCTTATGTACATCATCAACACTCTTGTTGACTCCTTTGGTCCTCCCTTTGAAAACATAAGGGGCTGACCATATATATTAAATTGAGCTATCGTTGTTAATACCACTGTATATGCCAGTTGGTTTTTTAAGCCCGGAATTGTAACCTTGAAAAATCTTTGGATCGCATTGGCTCCGTCAATTTCAGCGGCTTCATATAGTGATCTGTCTATACTGTTTAATGCTGCAAGGTAGATAATCATGTTGCCCCCGATTCCCCACCAAAGAGTAATAATTACTATAGCCATCCAAGTAAATGGCTGCTGTCCGAACCAGTTAGTCCTAAGACCCAGTATATTATTGATAGGTCCAAGGTTTCTGTGAAACATAAATACCCATGTAAGAATAACCGAGGATATTGACAGTAAGGTGGGCATGTAGAAAATAGACTGAAATATCTTGCTTCCATAGGTTTTCGTATTTAATGCTACTGCCAGCAGTAAAGGTATAATTATAAAAAATGGCACACTAAAGCACACAAACTTTATTGTATTAAATAAACCATTATGAAGCTGGAAATAGAAAGTTGAGTCTTTGTTTGCGAGTATCTCATAAAAGTTCGTTAATCCCACCCATTGAGGTGCTGAATAAAGATTCCATTTTGTAAAGGCTACGTATATACCTGACACGGCAGGTATAGCAAAGAATATTAAAAATATTATAAGGTGGGGGGCAATAAACAAATACGGTACCAGCTTGTTGCCTCTGCCGCTTTTTGCCGTTCCCTTTTTAATAGGACTTCCAATAGAAGAAGGCACAGTTTGCAAGTTTTTCATACTTTTACACCTCTTTTTAAAAATGGAACAACACAATAGTGCTGTTCCATTTAATTTTTAGAAGGGGGGCTGCATAAGGAGTGAAGTACCGCTTATACAGCTTGTGAGTAAGTTTCTATAGATCTAGTTTTATTTTGCGTTGATTCTATCAATGGTTTCCTTCTGTGCCTGTTCAAGTGCCTCTTTTGCTCCCATTCTACTGAAGGCAACTTCCCATACTATCTTATCTAAGGATTCTACAGCATATCCGAAATACTTGTAATCAAATATCTTTAAAGTATCTGGTTCTTGTAGTAAGAAGGATTGCTTCATTTGCTTAAACTCAGCATTTTCCATTATCTTTAAGGATGCTGGAACCTGACCTGCTTTTGCCCACTCAAGGGAGTTTTCGCCAACCCATGCTACAAAGTCCATAATAGCGGCTGCTCTTTCTGCATCCATATTTTTATTCTTAAACATTACCATTTGGTGAGAAGAAGTCCAGTTTGATTTTTTTGCAGGGTCAAATGTTATCATGTGTGTCATATCGAAGTTAAGTGTGTTAATTGTTTCAAAGGAGTTTTTCATCCAGATTCCTTCTGGTAAGAATACAACCTGACCTGCTCTGAACATTTGAACTGGGTCTTCACCGTCAAGGTTAGTAATACCAGCATCATGTAATTCTCTTACTGCATTTAATGCCTTTTCACCTTTTTCATTTGCAAAGCTTGGATTGTTTCCATCCGCTGAAAGCACTCCGCCAAGCTGGTCATACCATGAAAGGAATTTAACACGCATCCAAGTGATGCCCATTCCTAGTACTTTATCCTTCTTTGCAGCTTCACCAACCTGCTTCACTTCGTCAAAGGTTATTACTCCGTCATCCAATACTGTTGGTCCGTATTTTTGTACTAAGTCCTTATTATAATATGTAACAAATGAGTGAACGTCCAGCGGAACACTGTAGTGCTTGCCGTTTATTTCGCCTCTTTCCCATGCTGCTTTAACATAGTTTTCACCCTTTATTTTTCCGTTAGCAGTCATATATTCATTTAATGGTTGTAATAAATCATTGTCAACAAAGCCTTGTAATCTTTCTACATGAACTATAGATAAATCTGGAACGTTTTGACCTGACTTAACTGCTGTAGGTATTTTCTGATACATTTCATCTGCTTGAATAGGTATGTGCTTTACTTTGATTTTGGGATTTGTTTTATTGTACTCGTCTATCATTTTTACCATGTTTTCGCCGTCTGGTCCTGTGAAAACTGTCCAAAACTCGATTTCCTTTGCTGCCTTTGTGCTTTTGTTTTCTGTTGAAGTATCGTTTCCTGTAGAAGTAGCTGTCTTAGCTGAACACGCCACTGCTGTAAGCAGTAATGCAAATACAAGCATTAGTGCCAATACCTTTGATATTTTTTTGTACATAAGTTCGCCCTCCCCTAATAGTACATAATTTATTTATTATATAAATGACATCTTATGCTTTAATGTCACTTATAAACGATAATAAAACCATGAAAAGTTAAAAGTGCGGATTGCTAAATTTTGTAAACATTTATTATTCACTGCCTTCAGGCACACTCATGTAATTATCTAACAGGTTATGAATATCACATTTACACAAAACAAACATCTATTTTGTTTTATAACAAAAATGTTGTTGTAATTCGTAAAAAAAATGAAACATAGATATGATTCAAAATTATTGATTTAAAACAAGTTTTTTGTTCATTATTTCAATTTCATTATATTACTTACAGCTTTATGTGTCAAGTATAGAGAAACAACTGGCTGAATTTAATTTTGAAGTTGTTTCTCTTTAATAATCCAACCTCATTACAATATGCTGAGAATAGTCCCCAAACTTGTCTCCGAATATATTTATACCCCCTATGTTATTAGCATCCTCCTTGATTCCTATTCTAACGGTTATATAATCATTTTTTTCTAATTCCAGTGTATTGACGTTTATTTCTGCACTTTTCTTTTCGTCTATATATGCGCCCGTTTTGTTTACTCTCCATGTTTTCAGCTTGCCAAACTGCGTAGATCCATCAGACCACCAAGGAGGGTTAAGTTTGCCCCTTCTTCCCCCAAAATCCCCCGGACTTGTCCATGTTCCGCAGTCATGACCATTTATCCACATCGTAATATCCGAGGGCCAATCGTTCTGATAGTTAGGAGCTTCCGAACATAGCTCCAAGGATACCTCAACCAGCTTTGCCTTTGTACCTTCCAGCACTGTATTGGGAAATCTGTATTCCAAATATCCCTTATGAAACCATATCAACTGTGCCTGCCATCTGCCGGGGTTATAAAAGCCCCTTGGTTCATCCTCTGTATCAATATAGCCTTTTTCACTTGCCAGACCGCAGGTTGGAGCTGCCTTGCAATCAACATAGCTGCCAATGGGCATATTAATAAAATGTGAATTATCATGAGAGCTGCTGTAGGATTTTAGTACCATTCTTATAATATCCCGCTTCCTGCTGCAAAGCTTCATAGAGCCACGGGCTCCCGGCTGCAACTCGGTATGAATAAGCCCTGCTTCCTCTAAAACCTTTACGTTAACGGCTGCCGTAGAAGCAGGTATATTTAAACATTCGGAAATTTCATTTACATTCAGACTGTTATAGTTAAGCAGCTTGATAATCTCTATTCTTACCTCGGATGCCAGTGCCTTGGCAATGGAATAAAGCTCATCAGGCCTCTCTATGCTAAGCTCAATCTCTTTAGACATATAAGTGCCTCCAATCATCATCTTGGATGTTATATATAAAACAGTTTTTTGATATATATAGATAAACAACTGGAATATTAAATTTTGAAGTTGTTTCTCTATAACATACTCAATGCAATTTTATTATATAACTGGTACAAGTGTCAATGCGAGCATTCTGATAAAACATTATAAGCTGCAATAAAAAACAAAACAGCATCAAACTATAAGTCTGAGCTGTTTTTGTGATAAGACAGCATATTACCTAGGCACGATTATATGCTTACCATGCAGTTACCTGCCTGCTGTTGAACTCTACACAGCCAATGACTGGTCCGCAAAGCTTACCGCTTAATACAAGCTTCATTGCTGTAAAATCTGCTCTCAAAGCCGCCCTTACGCTAAAGCCTCCGGCACTGCCAGCAATGGACAGCACTGCATTTGATGGTGTAAGTATTCCCTGTGCTATTATAGTTCCTGCCAGTCTTACCTCTACCTTTATACTATTAAAGGATACATTCCAATCAATATCCATGGCACCCATGCCCCAGTTTCCGTTGGCTCTTGATTGCCTGTAAGCATCTGCCATTCTGTAGTAAGGATATGGACTACCCATATATGGGTATCCGCCCATTTGCAGTTGTTCATCATAGCCTCTATACTCATAAAAATCCTGTTTATCGTTAAATTGCTCCATAACCAATCGCTCCTTTTATATGATACTTATATAGAATATGTAGGCGGGGGCTTATTGGTTCATGTTTAACAAAAAAATTTGACTATGCCTTAATTATCCTTTGTTACTGCTGTTACTGTACAAATATAATTTTAGTTGTGAGTTATGTGGTAGCATATAATAAGTGGAAATTTTAAAAGATGATTCCTATTCAATACAGAAATCATCTTCTTAATGTTGTATAGAATTTTAAATTGTCCTTTAAAAATTCCAGCATAGTCAGATGTTGAGAGTTTTTAACAGCAGCATGATAACAAGAGTCAAGCCTGTAGTCCACGATTAAATTGTTGTTTTATCCTGCCAAGCTATATAAGGCTACTTATCTTTATAATGCGTTCTGCATTGAGCAATTTCAATATTGCCATTGCTTATTCTATAAACAAATCTATTCTTATCGTCAATGCGTCTACTCCAAAAACCTGAAAGATTCTCACCTAAAGGCTCTGGTTTACCAATACCTTCATACCAGTTTCGGTCTATATCCTTGATAAGCTGGTTGATGCGTTTAAGTGTCTTTTTATCTTGGGTCTGCCAGTAAAGATAATCTTCCCATGCTTCATCTGACCAAATCTTATTCATCAGCTGCCTCTATCAACTCATGTTTTTTTCCTTTTCCAGCTTCAAGCTGGCTGATAGATTTTTTTAGTATCTGCTGATTGTAGTCGCTAAAAAAATCGTCTCGACGAATAATTTCAAATGGAATACCTCCATAATTAATACACTGTCGAACAAATACATTTATTGCAGTAGTCATGTTCATTCCTAATTCAGCGTAGAGCTGTTCTGCCTGTTTTTTTAACTCTTCATCCATACGAATATTTACATTTATTGAATTTGCCATTATAACAACTCCTTTTGCTATTATTATATACATTATAACACAATTTATGTACAATATCAATATATTGTGTTACATAGCTCTCTATAAAACTATATGTTATCATTGGTTAAAATGTGGTCAACAGCCCAATTTATAAGCAAATCGAGTAGGAGGGGAAATTAAATAATTTCCCCGACCTCTCACACCACCGTACGTGAGTCTGTTCAACAATAACAAAAAAACAGTAGATACCTGTAAAATAAACATGTTTTTTGAAGGGTCTGCTACCTAATAGGTGGATATAAGAAATTAGCATACCTATTTCTTATCGAAATAGCTTTACCAATTCTCTGTCCCTAATATATTTATTAATCTTTTAAAGTTATAGGCAAAGCAAATAAAACTTCCTTCGGCGTTAACTGAGAGAAGACCTCTATTTAAGAAATATGTATACCCAAAATGCCGCTTAATTGTCCCAAATGGGTGCTCAACTATACTTTGGACTTAAGTCAATATAGTAGACACAAAAACTCGAACAGTTTTTGTGGAATTATTATGATTAGTATAAAATATTTGTTAAAACTCAATCTTAAGGTTAATATTATCGATTTTTCCGTTTATATGCTGTGGCAACTTAATATTATCTATGGATATTCCTTTTGCTAGATAGCAAAGAGAAGTGTAGTGTATATCCTTTGTTTTTTTAGAATATACTGCTATCAGCTTATTAACTTTTGGGGTTATATCTCTGATGTCTTCTTTTAGAATTGTATTAGGCACATAAAATCTCTCCTCTTTTGTAAAACCCATACAGCACACTATGTTTCCTGCCAGTTTTTCAGTGTATAGCTTAGGTTTATGACTATTATAATCACCAACCATTTTCGCTAATCTATGAAGCTTCATTAGAGAAGGTAGTATTTGCATCTTTAATGAGGTTGTCCCATCTGTAGCTAAATCAAAGTCCTTTTCACTTATATTATTTTCTAAACACATATTATAGAATTCTACTTTAGATTTGATACTTGGATTTACTATTCTAGTGCCTGTAAGATGATGAAAGTGTCTTGGCTCAAATAGCACTTCGAAATAATTCGTTTCGTTATTCTCGTTATTAAATATGAATATTAAATTCTTATTCTCTAAATTTTCGGAATATAGCTTTGCTGATTTTAGAATTGTTTTTAAAATTTCTGTTTTTTTCATCTTTCCCCCATATTTTAAAGGAGAGTAACAGTACCGCAGCACTATCTACTCTCCTTTAATGGCTGATTTTTTTGTTGTCTGCCAACCGCCAGCACATTCGTCTGACATACCTTTCGAGTTTTTTCGTTGCTCGCCAACCGTCAGCACATTCGTCTGACAAATATTTCAGATTTTAAGTGTCAGCCCACTCGATAGGTATTCCTATCACCTTATAATATAATTGTAATACAATAAACGCTGAGTGTCAAAGCATTTGCTTTGGCTCTTGCAATATTAGTATATGTATTTTTTTCATAAAAACTATTACTATTTTTTGTATTTATAAATTAATATGATAATTCTATTATATAACTTTTAAATAAAAAATAGCTGAACCTTTCCCTTCAATATTATGAACCTAACTTTGAAACAAAAACCGAGAGCCTCAAAATATTAACTTTAGAAAATCTCGTTTTTAAAAACTAAACTTATAATTCTACTTGTATTGCAGTAATTCCATAATCTAAACTTGATCGGTAATGTGTGTACACTTTGATCTTACCTTCGCGCTCAAGCTTGTTAATTATTTCTACAACCCTATCCTTTTCAACTCCTCGGTCAATACATTTATTAATAAAATAGCTTAGACCAATAAACGAGTTAGGTCGAATCTTATTCTGCTCCTTAAGCCATTTACAAGAGTCATTGAGCAAAGATAATATTAAAGATTCATTATCAATGTTTACTTTAATCTCTTCTTTTTGCTCTTCAGATAGAATTATTGAACCTGCCTCTATTTTTTCTATGGCTTCCGAAAGAGTATTAATTAATTCTGAATATTTTCTTATCTTCTCATAGTCATTCTTTGTAACGCCTCTATTATGTGCTACTTTATTTCTTAGGTCGTATAGCTCCTCCCAATATGATTGAAGTTGCTGTGGAGTCGATTCAATATGAGACTGAAAATAGCGAGACCAATTATTATTAGGCAGAAAGTCCTGTAAAAGGTTTACGTCTATACTCTTCTCTATTGCTGATTTTACAATTTTGTCTAATTCATTTATA
>CALGKJ010000044.1 GCA_937930535.1 uncultured Clostridia bacterium | reverse complement strand
AAAAAGATAAGAATAAGGTTTTTATAGATAACCAACTGGAAAGTTTTAATTTTGAAGTTGGTTATCTATAGCTCAAAATTCAGATAATTATCAAGAAATTATTGACATATAAGTTGCACGATGCTAACATATTAATAATGTAAATCAGTACTGTTAAAAGGGAGTAGTTACAATTGCAAAGTCAACATACTGGTGGTCTTAATTTAGCAGAAAGACACCTGGCTTTGCAGCCTATATTTAGGAAACGAGACTTTTAGCATAATTTTGTCATAGGACAAAGTTGTGTTATAGGTCTTTTTTATTGCTGATTTTGAATATATAGAACACGTTAAAGAAATTATATCAGGCAATCGCTATGTACGTGTTCTATCAAATATAAATTATAAAGGAGTGTATCTTATGAGTTCTCAAGTTTTAGCCTTTCTGCTTACTTTGGCAGGAGTAACACTAGCAGAAATGGGAGATAAGACACAGCTATTGGCTATGGCATTTGCGGCTAAATACAAACCCAAAAAGGTTTTCCTGGGAATAACTATAGCCATTGTATTGCTTAGTTCAACTGCTGTGGCTGTTGGAAATTACATAACAAGATTCGAAGGCTTGCAGATATGGATACAGAGCTTGGCGGCAATATCCTTTATAGGATTTGGCTTATGGACTCTGTCGAAAAAAGAAGATGCAGAGGAAGAAAATGCAGAAACAAGGTTTAAGCTTGGACCAGTTATGACAGTGGCAATAGCTTTTTTCATTGCAGAGCTGGGAGATAAAACCCAACTGGCAACTATGGCATTTGCGGCTAAGTTTCCTGAAAGCCCTATAGGAGTATTTTTAGGCGGTACCTTTGGTCTCATAATAGCCAATCTTATAGGCATAGGTCTGGGTGATATTATCAGCAGACATATATCAGAAAAAACTATGACTATCATATCCGCATCAGTGTTTATGCTGTTTGGACTATTAGGCAGCTATCAGGTAGCAACAGGAATGCTCGGCTACAGTATTCAGACTGCCTTAATAGCAATAGTGAGTTTGGCAGCACTGCTTATGATAGTATCAAGCTGGCTGATAAGAAGACAGGATACTCCAACAAATGAAGCAGTGATAACTAAGGATAAGCGTAGATAATTTCAATAAAACTATAGAGAAACAACTTCAAAATTGAATTTTTCCAGTTGTTTCTCACAAAGAGATTAGCAGCTTTTAACGAAAAGTATTTTGAGTTTTAGAGTTGCTTATCTATATCAATACTGATATAAACTTTATAATTGATAGTTTATTATTTTGTAACTATTGACATATTTATTTAAACGTCCTATAATGAATGTATAGTAAGTTTATAGGAATACTCGGCTATATTCATATAATTGTCGTAGCAAAGAGGTGAAATTGTGAAGATATCTACAAAAGGAAGATATGGACTCAGAGCACTGTTGGATCTTGCCATAAACTCTATAGGTGATCATGTGTCCCTTAAAAATATTGCAGAAAGACAGGATATTTCGGAGAGCTATCTTGAACAGGTATTTTCCACCTTAAGAAAAGCAGGGCTGGTTAACAGCATTAAAGGAGCACAAGGAGGATATGTACTATCAAAGAGCCCCTCAGAAATAACCATAGGGGAGATACTTAGAGCCTTAGAAGGTGAATTATCTGTTGCAGACAGCAAGCTCAAGGCAGGAGATGAAGAGAATATCTTTCTAAGGTGTATAAATGAAAAGGTATGGAAGGTAATGGATTCAACTATAAATAGTGTGATAGACGGAGTAACACTGGATAATTTAATTTCAGAATATATCAGATTAAATGATACAGGTAATTATATGTATTATATTTAGCTATAAAAATTTACGAATTACATTCAATGTGATTTAATATGAAAATAAAGCTGCGTCTGTCTAGGGTCATTTCCTGAGACTTGCTTTCTTTTCATTGATTGCTGATGTAAAGTTGGGTAGACCAACTTTACATACAGGTTAGGAGGAGTAGTATGGCAAAAATATCAAAAAGCTTAGTTGAGCTTATAGGAAACACCCCATTGCTGGAACTGTCGAATTATAACGAAACCAATAAACTGGATGCAAGGCTTATAGCAAAGCTGGAGTACTTTAACCCCGGAGGAAGTGTAAAGGACAGGGTAGGAGATGCAATGATAAAAGATGCAGAGGATAAAGGGCTTATTAACAAGGACTCTGTATTAATCGAGCCTACCAGCGGAAATACTGGAGTAGCACTGGCCTTTGTAGCAGCAGCAAAGGGTTATAGGCTGATACTTACCATGCCTGAGACAATGAGCATAGAAAGGCGCAACCTTCTTGCTGCATTAGGAGCAGAGCTGGTTTTGACTCCCGGTACGGAAGGAATGAACGGAGCTATTAAGAAGGCTGAGGAGCTGGCAAAGGAAATACCCAACTCATATATACCACAGCAATTTAAAAACCTCGCAAACCCTGAAGTGCATAGAAATACAACAGCCTTGGAGATATGGAGAGATACTGATGGTGATGTAGATATATTTGTTGCAGGTGTAGGAACAGGCGGTACAATAACAGGAATCGGAGAAGTACTAAAGAGCAAAAAGTCAGATATAAAAATCATAGCCGTTGAACCAAATGACTCGTCGGTATTATCAGGCGGAAGTCCTGCACCCCACAAAATACAAGGTATCGGTGCAGGCTTTGTACCAGATATTCTTAATATGCAGGTAATAGACGAAATCATAAAAATTAAAAATGAGGAAGCCTTTGAAGGTGCAAGAAGACTGGCAAAGGCAGAAGGTCTGCTTGTGGGAATATCCTCCGGTGCTGCACTATATGCAGCTACTGAGCTGGCAAAACGTCCAGAAAATAAAGGAAAGAATATAGTAGTATTGCTTCCTGATACGGGTGAAAGATACCTTTCAACTGATTTATTTAAAATATGAAAAGTGAACCCCAAGAGGGTTCCTTTTTTATGGCAGAAACCAAAGCTCTGTAATATAAAATCTTAATAAATTGAAAAATAATAAAGGAACTTGACCATCCTATGACGAACTTTATTCCGACTATTTTGTATATTATAAGGCTGTTACTCCATAATAAGTAAGTGAATAATATCATAAAGTGAACAGGACATAAAATAGGAGTAACATAAGGAGAAACAATATGAATTTTATATATTTTGATAACAGCGCAACCACAAAACCCCACAAGGAAGTAATAGAGGAAGTCGCAGATTGCATGGAGAAATACTATGGCAATCCATCATCAATACATAAGCTTGGTTTAGACGCAGAAAAAAAACTAAAAGAGGCTCGTGAGAGAGTGGCAGGCTTAATCGGTGCGGCAGCAGGAGAGATATATTTTACATCTGGCGGCAGTGAGTCAAATAATATGGCAATACTGGGAGTCTTATCACCGGGAGATCATATTATTGCTTCACAAATAGAGCATCCAAGCGTTATTATGCTGCTTAAGGCACTGCAAAAGGAAAACTATGAGGTTACATATCTGGATGTAGACAAAAACGGAATAGCAGATACTGAGCAGTTAAAAGACTCTATAAAGGATAATACCCGTCTGGTTACCATAATGCATGTTAATAATGAAATAGGCTCAATTCAGCCAATAAGCCGTATAGCATCCATAATACGAGACAGAAATAAAAGGACAAAATTTCATGTAGATGCAGTGCAAGCTCTTGGAAAACTGCCGCTGAATGTAAAGCAGTTAGACGTTGATATGCTCTCCATAAGTGCCCACAAAATACACGGTCCCAAGGGGGCAGGAGCATTATACATGAAAAAAGGCTTGGTGCTTAAGCCCTTGATATTTGGAGGAGGACAGGAGGGCAGCTTAAGATCAGGCACAGAAAACCTGCCATCAATATCAGGCTTTGGTATAGCTGCACAAATAGCAGGTACTGATATGCAAGGCAAGGCTGATAAGGTAAAAGAGCTTAAGGCTTATTTTATAAAAAGACTGCAAGAAATTGACAAGGTGGTAATAAATAGCTTAATGGATGAAATGCACATACCCAACATTCTTAACGCAGCCTTTGAAGGGGTGAGAGGTGAGGTATTGCTCCATGCTCTTGAGGATTACGGCATATACGTTTCTACAGGCTCGGCTTGCTCCTCAAGAAATTCAAAGCATTCAAACTATGTACTGTCTGCCATCGGCTTAAAAAGCAGTTACTTAGAGGGTGCTGTAAGATTCAGCTTCTCATATGAAAATACTAAAGAAGAAATAGATACAGCAATAGAAGCACTTAAGAAAATATTGCCATTTTTAAGGAGGATGCGTAAGTGAAAAGATTATTAGTGAAGTATTCTAGTGAAATAACACTAAAGGGTTTAAACCGAAGGATTTTCGAGGACGCTTTAATAAGAAATATTAAGGTAAGCATCGGAAAAGAGCATACAATTGAGAAGGAATCAGGCAGAATGTTCATTTACACAGCTTCTTCTGACTTGGCTCAAAAGCTGGTTAAGGTTTTTGGAATTATATCCGTAGCGGAAGCAGAGGTTGTTGAAAAAGAAATCCAGGATATTTCAAGAGCCGCCATAGAACAGCTAAAATCTATTGTCAATGTTAGAACCTTTAAGGTGGAGACTAAAAGAGCAGATAAACGCTTTCCTATTGCATCCATGGACGTATCAAGGCTGGTAGGAGGAGAGATTCTTAAGAATATAGAGGGAATAAAGGTTGATGTACATAAGCCTGATATAATCGTAAATGTAGAGATACGTGATAAGGGCTATGTATACACCAAGGAATATAAAGGTGTCGGAGGACTACCCTACAAAAGCTCCGGCAAGGGGATACTGCTGCTTTCCGGCGGTATAGACAGTCCTGTGGCAGGCTATATGCTGGCAAGAAGAGGAATGGAGCTTACGGCAGTATACTATCACAGTCATCCTTATACCAGCGAAAGAGCAAAGGAAAAGGTAATAGACTTAGCCAAAAAGCTTGCAGAGTACACCGGCTCCATGAAGCTGTATGTAGTTCCATTTACAAGAATACAGATGGAAATAATGGAAAAATGCAGAGAGGACGAGCTGACAATAATCATGAGAAGATTTATGATGAGTATAGCTCAGGAAATCGCCTGTAGAGAAAATGCACTTGCATTGGTAACAGGCGAGAGCTTGGGACAGGTTGCAAGCCAAACACTGGAGAGTATGTATGTTACCAACAGCGATATAACAATGCCGGTATTCAGACCCCTTATTGGCATGGATAAAGTAGACATAATGGATGTATCAAGAAAAATAGGTACATATGATACTTCTATTCTGCCCTACGAGGATTGCTGTACCGTATTTGTACCCAAGCATCCTAAGACCAAGCCAAAGCTTAAGGATATTAAAAATTCAGAGCAGAAGCTGTCTGTAGAAGAACTTATAAAGGAAGCGGCAGATGGTGCGGAAATAATACTATTATAAAATGTTTTTCAAACCTGCCCCAAAAGGAGGTTAATGCTTTTTTCTCTGTATTAAGAAGATTACTTATGATATTGTAAATAGTAAGAATGATCAGAATATAATTTAACTGGCGCAAAAGATTGATTTATGAAAATAGAGCTGCGTCTGTCTTGGGTTGCTGCCTGAGACTTACTCTATTTTCATTGATTGCTGCTGTAAATCTGGGTAGACCAGCTTTACATACAGGTTAGGAGGGAAAAATGAAAAGATATTTGTCTATAATAGTTATTTTGATTTTTATTACAGCAGTCTTGTTTTCGGGCTGCGGTTTACTAAAAAAAGACCAGACTGCAAAGGTTGATGAAGAAAAATCAGTAGCAGTGGAGATACAAAAAGCAGAGAGAAAAGAAATAGTATCAAGACTTATACTAAACGGCAGGGTAAAGCCGTCACAGGAAATAATAATAGCACCAAAGGTACCGGGCAAGGTATCCAGTGTCAGAGTGGATGTAGGTCAAAGGGTAAAAAAGGGTGAGGTGCTGTTTACTCTGGATGAAAAGGATATAAGACTACAGCTTTCTCAAGCTCAGGCTGCTGTAAATGTAGCCAAGGCAAACTATATAAGAACAAAAAGCAGCGGAAGCGAGCAGCAGCTAGAACAGCTCAAGCTTGCATATTCAGGGGCGGAATCCGCTTATTCAGCAGCAAAGGAAGGCTATGAACGGACATTGCAGCTATTTGAAACAGGTGCAGTACAAAAGGATTTACTAGATAAGGCAGAAGCTCAATATAAGGCATCAGAGCAGCAGTACAAAGCAGCCAAGACAAATCTGGAGCTTGCCGAAAATAAGGGAATACCTGAGAGTATAGCCATAGCAGAAGCGCAATACAAGCAGGCGCAAAGCTCCTATAATCTTGCTAAAAGCCAACTGGATAATCTAGCTATAGTGTCACCCATTGACGGCATTGTATCAGCCAGAAATGTAGATGCAGGTGAGCTTGCCGGCAGTGCGGGAGCGGCAATGATTATCGTTGATATTTCAGAGGTAACAGTAGATGTAAACGTAACGGAAAGCATTATTAATAGAATAAGCCTAGGAGATAAGGTCGGAATTAATATACCCTCACTTAATAATACCTTCGAGGGTGAGATAACAGCTATATCACCAAGCGCAGATGCGAGACTGCAAAGCTATCCAGTAAAAATAAGATTGTCTAACATACAGGGAATATTAAAAGGCGGCATGTTTGCTGAGGCAGAGTTTATACTTGCCAGAAGTGAAAATGCTATTGCTGTACCTATAAGTGCAGTAATTGATGAACAGGGTAAAAAATCAGTTTTCATAGTTGAGGGAGATATAGCAGTAAAGAAAGAAGTAATAACAGGCTTGCAGGATAATAAGTATGTAGAGATACAAAGCGGTATCAAGGAAAATGACTTAGTAGTAATTAAAGGTCAAGACTTTCTGCAAGATGGTATCAGGGTTATCGTAAAGTAAAGTGATAGCCAGAATGCTAATGAGTTATAGAGAAACAACTACAAAATTAAAAGATCCAGTTGTTTCTCACATAGAGATTAGCAACTCTTAACGAAAAGTATTTTGAGTTTTAGAGTTGGTTATCTATAAGAATGGGGTGCAAATATGAAAATACATGAAATCTCTATAAATCGTCCTGTAACTGTGCTGATGTGCGTCCTGATCGTACTGCTGTTAGGATTTGTTTCTTTTACAAGAGTGCCAATTGACCTGATACCAGAAATGAATCTTCCCATTGCCATAGTTTCAACAAGCTATCAGGGAGTAGGACCGCAGGAAATAGAAAATATAGTAACAAAAAACATAGAAAGTGCAATTGCAACAGTTAATAATATAAAATCAGTACGTTCAACCTCCTCAGAGGGAAATTCCATAGTAATAGCTGAATTTAACTACGGTACTGATATGGATTATGCAACATTGCAGATGCGAGAAAAAATCGACCTTATAAAAAGATTTCTGCCTGCTGAAGTAGAGTCGCCAATGGTTATAAAAATCGATCCTAATATGCTTCCAGTTGTAAGCTTAGGCGTTTCGGGAAGTATGAATGATGTTGAGCTGAAAAACTTCATAGAGGATAAAGTCAAGTCAAGGCTTGAAAGCCTGAATGGTGTTGCTTCTGTCACTGTTACAGGAGGTAAAACCAGAGAAATAAAGGTAGAGGTAGATCCAGTCAGAATGTCTGGCTATGGCATTTCCTTTAACCAGATAATTGGAATACTGCAAGCAGAAAATCTTAACCAGCCCGTTGGTGTTGTAGAATACGGAGACAAGAGTCTTTTAGTAAGAAGCATAGGAGAATTTCAAAGCATTCAACAGATTATGGACGTTCCCATAACATTGCCTACAGGCATGGTTATATATTTACGTGATTTTGCACAAACCAAGGACGACTATAAGGAAGCAGCTTCATATAACAGGATGAATGGAAGCACCAGCATAGGTCTTTCCATACAAAAACAAACCGGATCAAATACAGTAAAGGTTGTAAATGCAGTAAAGAAAGAAATAGAAGCTATAAATAAGAAAAATACTGATATAAAAATCCAGTTGGTTTTTGACCAAGGCAAATACATTGAGGATTCTATAAACAATGTTTCAAAAAGTGCGATTATTGGAGCAATACTTGCAGTTTTTATATTGCTTATATTCCTTAAAAATATAAGAACTACCTTGATAATAGGTACTGCTATACCTATATCCATTATTGCAACCTTTGTGCTTATCTATTTTTCAGGGATAACCTTAAATCTGGTTTCTCTGGGCGGTCTGGCACTAGGAGTAGGAATGCTGGTGGACAATGCCATTGTTGTGCTTGAAAATATTTATAGACACAGAAATGAGGGATATGACAGGAAGGAAGCCGCCAAGCTGGGTACACAAGAGGTCGGAGGAGCCATAATAGCCTCCACACTTACTACGGTAGTTGTTTTTCTTCCAATAGTGTTTACACAGGGCTTTACAGCGGAAATATTCAAGCAGCTTGCCTTGACAGTTGCCTTTTCATTAGGTGCATCCCTTATTGTGGCGTTAACAGTAATACCTGCAATGAGTGCCAGAATGTTAAAGGCAGAAAAGAAAAACGAAGTCACGAAAAACAATGTTCTTGATATAGTTTTCAGCAAGTCTGAGAGTCCGCTAAGCCGCATAGATAACTATTACAAAAATCTGCTGCTTTGGGTTCTAAGACATAGAAAGCTGACAGTAACAGCAGTATTGGGAATATTTATTCTCAGCTTAGCACTTTTACCCCTTGTAGGAACAGAATTTTTCCCGGCTATGGATCAGGGACAGTTTACAGTTGATATAGAGCTTGGAAAAGGAGCTTTGCTAAGAGAAACAAACAAAGTTGCAGAAGAAATAGAAGCCATGCTAAAGGATATGCCGGAAATGGAAAAAATGTTCGTAACAGTAGGCGGTGGTGGCGGAGGAGGAGGCTTTAATGCTGCTAGAAACGAAGGCAGTAATAAAGCTAATATAAATGCCACCTTAGTATCAGTAAACAAAAGACAAAAGACAACAGCACAAATAGTAGACGAGGTACGAAAAAAGACAAGTCGTATACCCGGTGCAGAAATAAAGGTTAATGAGGTAAGCTCAACCTTTGGAGGAGGCGGAGGAGGTCCCTTTGCAGGGGGAGCAGCCGTATCCATTCAGATATCTGGTCCTGATCTGGATCAGCTTCAACAAATAGCCGTGCAGGTTCAGGATATTGTAAGTACGGTAGATGGTACAAGGCAGGTAGAATCAAGTATAGCTGAAGGACGACCGGAAGCCCGCATATACGTTAATAGAGATAAGGCTGCCACCTATGGACTCAGCTCGGCTCAGGTAGCGGCATCTGTGAGAACCTCCATAGAAGGGCGTGTAGCCACAAGGTATCGGGTAGAAGGAAATGAAATAGATGTTCGTGTTCAACTGCCTGCATCCTATAATAAGAGTCTGGAAGCTTTAAAATCAGTGAAGATCACTTCTGCAACAGGTGCAGAGGTTACACTGATGGATATAGCGGAGGTAGTAATAGAGCAGGGACCTACAACAATAACACGCTCTGCTCAGGAAAGATATGTTACAGTTACCGCAGATATCTTTGGCAGAGATGTAGGAAGTGTAAACAGAGATATAAGCAATAAGCTGGATAAGCTTACTGTACCCTTTGGTTATAACATAACTCTAGGAGGACAGCGTCAGCAAATGATGGAGTCTTTTTCGGACTTAGGTTTGGCACTGCTGTTGTCAATATTTTTAGTATATATGATAATGGCAGCACAATTTGAATCTCTGTTGTATCCATTTATTATAATGTTTTCAGTACCACTGGCTTATACAGGCTCAGCTTTTGGTCTGATAGTCACAGGAAGAACCTTAAGCGTACCTGCCTTTATCGGTGTAATAATGCTTGCAGGAATAGTTGTAAATAATGCCATAGTATTGATTGACTATATAAATACCTTAAGAAAAAGAGGCATGGACAGAAATGAAGCCATAATCAAGGCAGGACCAACAAGACTAAGACCTATACTTATGACAACCCTGACAACGGTATTAGGACTGCTGCCCTTAGCCTTAGGCTTTGGAGAAGGTGCAGAGATGCAGGCACCCCTAGCAACAGTTGTTATAGGAGGCTTACTAAGCTCCACTATACTTACACTGGTAATAATACCGGTAATATACACACTGTTTGACGATTTATCAATAAAGCTTAAAGGACAAAAACGTGCGGAAATTTAATCCGCACTTTTTTTCATGACTTTTTACAATAAATTTATTACAATATATATATAGTTGTTTCATTATATACAGCGGCTAGTTGAGGGGGGATAAAAATTTGAATCAGAGGCTTAGCTTAAAAAAATCAGTGGTTTTCCTTTTTGTAGTGTACTTGATACAAATACTTTCAGTTGCATCAATGCTTGTATATTCATATTTTTACGGCATATCTTCTGGAAAAAATACTAACTACGGATTTACCTTGTTTTTGTTTTTAATAGTACTTACTGTTGTTATTAACAGTATATTAGTAATAAGGTATATTCATATATTCAATAGTCACAGCTCATACTATGATATGCTGAGTCAGACAAACAATCAATTGGAAAAATTAAATAATACCCTGCGTGCTCAAAGACATGATTTTATGAATCATTTGCAGGTGGTATACAGCCTTATAGAAATGGATGAGTATAGAGATGCAAAGGACTATATAGAAAAAATATACGCAGATATCCAAAAGGTTAATAAGATATTAAAAACAAGCAATCCTGCTGTAAATGCGCTTCTGCAAGCAAAAATGATCCACGCGGAGAAGCAGGGCATAAACGTAAAAATTGATATAAGAACACACTTGAAGGATATGAGCCTGCCTGCATGGGAGCTTTGCAGGGTGCTAAGCAATATTATAGATAATGCTATATACGCCCTTCAATACAATAAAAATGATAAGCTTCTGAATATAGAGCTGTTTGAGGATTTAAAATCTCATAGCTTTACAGTTAGTAATAACGGTCCAAGGATTGATGATGACATAATAGATAAGATTTTTGATGCAGGCTTTACTACAAAAGGCGATAAGGGCGACGGCATGGGATTAGCCATAACGAAAGAAATTTTAGCAGAACATAATGGAGCTATCGAAGTAAAGAGCAGCGAAGCTCTTACTATATTTGAGGGATATATTCCCAAAAGTGCTTAACATCTAAAAATGACATATTAAACACTAATATGTACATTACAGCCGTTAACTATTTAAAAAACATTCAGAGTAGCTTATTATTATAATGTTTAAAGATTATATCCTATAAAATGGAGGTGGAGATATGGATATACTTAGTTTCATTTCAAATATAAGTCTTTTAAGTGCCGTATGTTTTCTACTAGGATTTATTCTCATAATAGTGGAGATGTATCTGCCAGGCTTTGGCGCTCCAGGAGTTACAGGAAGCATACTTTTATTTTTAGGAGTAATATTTACAGCAAGAACCTTTTTTGAAGTGCTGATATTGATTATAATAATTCTCGCATTACTGGCAATGGCATTAGTAGTAGTAATACAGTCAGCCGCAAAAGGAAGACTGTCCAAACATTTGATTTTAAATGAATCACAGCTAAAGGAAGCAGGCTATATAGGAATGGAGGATCTTGAGTATTTTCTAAACAAGGAAGGCAGGGCTTTAACTACACTGAGACCCTCAGGAACTGCGGATTTTGACGGTGTAAGACTTGATGTTGTTACTGACGGTGAATTTATTCAAAAGGATACACTGGTTAAAATTACAAAGGTTCAGGGCAGACGTATAGTAGTAAAGGCTGTAGACATATAGGTTTGCAAAGCGGCAAGAAAGGGACGGTGGTATTATTTGAGCCTTAAGGTACTGATTGCAGATGATGATTGCGGCATGAGATTGGTGCTGAGAAAAGCACTTAAAAATATAGATGATGTAGAAATAGCAGGAGAAGCAGAAAATGGTGAAGCTGCTCTTTGTCTATATGATGAGCTGAAGCCGGATGTAGTATTTTTAGATGTGGAAATGCCAAATGTGACGGGAATAGACTGCGCGAAAAAAATAATGGACATAAATCCCAAAACCTTTATTGTTTTTGCCACAGCGCATGGAGAATATATGTCGGATGCCTTTGAACTCTATGCCTTTGATTATCTTATCAAGCCCTTTAAAATAGAGCGTATATATCAGACTATGGAGCGTATTAAATCTATAGGTGACAAGCATGAAAATAAAGGCATTCAAAAAATAATAAAGCATGATAAGGGTCTCGATAAGCTGATAGTAAAAAGCAAAGAAGGCATAAGCTTTATAGATATGAATGATATTATTATGATACAGAGAGAAAACCGAAGTACAGTAATATACACCTTCCGGGAAAGCTATTCCACATCAGAAAGCCTTGGTGATCTGGAGGATCGTCTGGATAAAACGCAGTTTTTCAGATGTCATAAATCATATATAATAAATCTGTCTCTAGTTGATAAAATATATCCATATGGAAGATGGACATATATTGTAAAGCTTAGAAATACAGAAAAGGATGCATTGCTTACCCATGATAAATATGCTGAGCTGGAGAAGATATTTATGTCCTAAACCTAGAACTAAAGACAGCTTAAAACATTTATAAATACCACTATATTACGGTGGTATTTTTTTGTTATAATTGGAGTTAATCATACCAAATTTTTTTTATTTTGATTGGGGGTTAACTATTTGAACCGAGTTAATAACTACTTGATGGAGAAGCTTAAAGACTACTTTGGCTTGCCGCGCTCCATCTACATACTATTTATCACACGGGTAGTAAATGCACTGGGAAACTTCGTTTATCCATTTCTAACATTATTTCTTACGCAAAAGATTGGTTTTAGTGCCACTGAGGCAAGCAATTATTTTATTTACAGCTTCATTTGTAATTCCTTTGGTACACTATTTGGAGGCAAGCTGGCAGATCATCTTGGACGAAAAAAGCTTATGGTGCTTTTTCAGGGAATTGCAGCCATATGCTTTGGGGCTTGCGCCTTTGCAACAGAGCTTATCTGGATTCCGAGACTGCTAATAGCAGCGGGCTTCTTTTCCAGTGCGGCACAGCCAGCCAATTCAGCAATGGTGGCAGATTTAACAAATAAGGATAACAGAAAATTTGCCATGTCACTATTATATCTGGGAATCAATATCGGCTTTACCTTCGGCCCTACCTTAGCGGGATTATTATATAACTATCATACAGCTTGGATATTCCTTGGCAATGCTTCGGCAAATATACTAACAATACTGCTGCTGATTTTTTTAGTAAAGGAAACCATACCAACTCAAGAGGAGCTGGAAGCCAGCAGAACTATGGAGGATGACGAGGCAGCAGAATCCAAGTGGCTTATAGTAGCACTTATAAGACGTCCCATACTGCTCATGTTTATGCTGGCGAGATTTATATATTCATTTGTATATGCTTCAATAGGCTTTGCAATACCGCTGCAAATCAGCAGCACCTTCGGCACCAAGCTGGGGCCCACTTATTTTGGATATGTCATGTCCTTTACAGGCTTTGTAGTAATTGCCTTTACGCTGCCTTCTCTAAGGCTGACAGCAAGGAACAGACCAATAATCAATGAGGCACTGGCAGGAGTTTTCTATGCTGTAGGCTTCGGGATGCTTGCCTTTGCCAGCAGCATGATATTTTATTTTGTATCAGCCTTTATTTTTACAGTTGGAGAGATATTAGATGTAACCAACTCAGGCGTATATCTGGCAAATCATTCACCCATTAATCACAGGGCGAGATTTAATGCAGTTCTGCCGCTGCTTATGGGAAGCGGACATACACTGGGTATATTCGTATTTGGTAGAATAATTGACAAGCTAGGCTTACAGAACCTTTGGTTTATGTGCTTTATACTTGCAGTAATGGCTTCAATTTATATGCTGCTGCTTAACATATTTGAAATCAAATATAAAAGTAAAAAAACAGGTGTTGCTGCATAAGCGCACCTATTTTTTTACTTTTATATACTATTTATAGTTCTACAGTCTCAATTTTGGTAAATAATTAGCAAAATATAGAAATTTCTATCGCAATATTCTTTAATCTTTATTATAATATATAGATAACCAACTCTAAAACTCAAAATACTTTTCGTTAAGAGTTGCTAATCTATTTGTGAGAAACAACTGGAAAAATTAACAAACTAATGATTAAGGTTTTTGGGGTGATATAATGTTTACTAGTATAATAAATAACCTGAAAACTAAAGAGATAATAAGTAGTAGTGACGTTCAGGAGCTGCGGGAGTATATTAAGGATAAATATCCTGATTGCAGCAGTCAGCAGGTATCTGCAATACTGGCTGATGCAATAAAAAAGGTTATAAATAATAATATACCGCAATTTGACAACTGCTATAAACAAGCCATAAGAGAAAATGTACTAAAAAAAGCTGCACTTAAGGAAAATTTCTATATAAATGCAGAGGATATATTTAGATCATGCTTTGCTTTGAAAATAGTAAATGACGATTATTTGAGCTCCTTCACCCACTGGATAAATAAATATGAAACTATGCCTATCACTCAACAACAGGTGAAAGAGCTTGCTTATGCAGTATGCAAATATGATGAGCAGAGTATAAATTATGAGCTGGACACAATAATAACACAACTGTCAGCCGCCGCTCAGATTCCAATACTGACAGTACATAATAAGGAACAGGAAGTTGTATTACATAACAGCAGGTCAAATCTGAAAAAATGTATTGTAAGATGCTTACATAGACTATATCAACCTTTTAGAACTATAAGGACAAGCTACAAAACCTCTACTGCCGCAGCTTTCCTCTTGATTTGTGCAGCAATATTTACCTTTAACAGTAAAAGTATTATTACTGCGGATTCGGGTGTAAAGGATATAAGGGAACAGGTTCAGGAGCTGCTTAGCATTGGTAGTATGCTTGACAGGCATACCAATAAAAACATCAGGGCTTCAGAGTATTTATATGATATCGAGCATGATTTACACGAGGAGCTTAAATATAAAGCCATAAACAAGGAAAAATTAAAGAGCTTTTTGCAGGCCAAAAACTCTATACTGACGCAAGAACCATATTTTTCAACTATAGTCAGTATAGCGGAGCAGTATAATATAAATCCTCTTTTGATGTTTGCAATAACGGGGCAGGAGCAGGGTTTTGTTCCTGCTGATACAAGCACGGCAAAACAAATTGCAAACAACCCCTTTAATGTTTATGGAAGCTGGCAGAAATATAATACCAACATCAGCGATTCTGCTGCAATAGCCGCAAGAACTATCCTTAATCTTGGCAAAAACAGACCAGTATATAGAGACCCCATAGAATGGATTAACAGGAAGTATGCAGAGGATAAGGAATGGTGGAAAAGTGTAAGAAAACTATTTAAGCAGCTAGAGAGGGAAGTGGAATATCTTAAGCTGCAATGATATAGCTAAGTCCGCATACCTATAACAGGGCTGCGGACTTATTTTGTCAAAATTACAGAACTCACAATAATAATTTAGAAGATTATAAAGGAATTTGTGTCTTTATGTAGAAGTAAATAAATTGGATGCGTTATAAAATGGAAAATAATGCTAAAATGTATGCGTCAAGTGAGGATAAAGGGGTGAGTAACACTTGATTGAATTGACAAACGTAAGTAAGACCTTTCAAGATGGCCACAAGGCTTTAAATGATATTAATATGTTTATTGACAGAGGTGAATTTGTTTTTATAGTAGGGCAAAGCGGTTCGGGAAAATCAACCTTAATCAAGCTGCTAATGAAAGAGCTGGAGCCTACATCAGGCAAGATCGTAGTTGATGGAAAAAATATCACTAAATTAAAAAGAAGAGAAATTCCCTATCTAAGAAGAAGTATGGGAGTTGTGTTTCAGGACTTCAGACTGCTTCAAGATAAGACAGTATACGAAAATGTTGCCTTTGCAATGCAGGTAACTGAGGCATCGGCAAGAGAAATAAGAAGACAGGTGCCTATAGCTCTAAGCATGGTGGGCTTAAGCAAAAAATCAGGCTTATATCCAAAACAGCTTTCAGGAGGAGAGCAGCAGAGAGTTTCTATGGCTAGAGCCATGGTAAATGGACCATCTCTATTGATTGCTGATGAGCCGACAGGCAATCTTGACCCAGAGATGTCTTGGGACATTGTAAAAATGCTTAATGAGTTTAATCAGCGTGGAACTACAATTATTATGGCAACTCATGATAGAGAAATAGTAAACGGCATGAAGAAAAGAGTTATTGCCATTGAAAATGGAGATATAATCAGGGATGAGAAAAGAGGTGGTTACTGCAATGAAGCTTAGAACCACCAAGTATTTTGCAAAGGAAGGCTTTAATAACCTTAGCAGAAACAAGGTTATGAGTGCTGCCTCCATTACATCAGTAATAGCGGCACTTTTAGTAATAGGTATATTCTTTATAATTATGCTTAACATTGATTATGCCGCCTCAGCATTAGAATCCCAAATAGAAATGATGGTATATCTGGATGAAGGCTTAAGTGAGGAAACTATCTCTGTAATGAGAGATGAAATCAAATCAATAAATGGAGTTAAGGACATATTATTTATTTCCAAGGATACGGCTCTTAAGGACATGCAGAAAAAGTTAGGTGACAATGCATATTTATTAGAGGGCTTGGAAAGTGATAATCCACTGCCTAATACTTTTATTATTACACTAAAGAATCCTCAGGATGCCTCTAGCGTATCACTAGCATTATCCTCCATGGCAAATATCGAAAAGGTATCCTATGGTAAGGAAGACTTGGAAAAGCTTTTAAAAGCCACCTATGTATTAAGGATGGCAAGTTTATTGGTTATTGTTATACTGTTGTTTATTTCAATATTCATCATATCAAATACAATAAAGCTGACAGTGTTCGCAAGGCGGCGGGAAATAGGGATAATGAAGTTTGTAGGTGCTACAGATTGGTTTGTAAGAGGTCCTTTTGTTATAGAAGGAATGTTACTGGGGGTAATAGGAGGTATAGCAGCAACAGCTTTGTTAGGAGCAGGATATTATTACTGCATTAATCTTGTAAGAGATCAGATGATAGGTATACTATCTATTACACTAATGCCATTTAAACAGGTGACTATGAGTATGACAGCTTTATTACTATGCGTCGGCCTGGTAATAGGAACAATAGGCAGCCTTCTGTCTGTCAGAAGGTTTATCAAGGTATAAGGAGGCATACAAATAGGATGAAAAGATTTCTGGGAATATTATTAATTATATGCTTTGCCTTTAGTATAGCTCCTTTATATGCTTCACCGGATGATGATATAAAAGCTCTTACCGAGAAGCAGAATAAGAATAAGAAAAATCAGCAGTCTGTACAAAATACAATTGAACAGAAAAATAAGGAAATGAAAAAGCTGGAGGGGCAATTAGTTGATCTGGACAAAAACCTTAACAAAACGGAATCACAGCTTGAAGCAGTAGAAATCGAACTGGCTAAGCTGGATAATAAGATTGCTATTACTATCCGAGAACTAGAGCGAGCCTCAGAAAGTGCTGAAGAGCAGAAGGCACTGCTGAAAAAGCGGGTTCGTGTAATGTATGAAAACGGAAGCGTAGGTTATTTGTCTGTATTATTGGACTCCACAAGCTTTTCAGATTTTTTAGTCAGGCTGGATTTTCTTAGAAAAATAATACAACATGATAATAAGCTTCTAAAGGAAGCCAATGAGTACCGAAACAATATTGAAGAAACAAAGGTGCAGCTGCAAGCTGAGCAGGAGCAGAAGGAGAAGCTTAAAAAGGATATAGGAAATAAAAAGGAGCAGATGGAAAAGCTCAAAACTGATAAGAAAAAAACTATTGATAGTATAGAAAATAATCTGGAGCAGCTAGAAAAACAATTGGACAAGCTGATGAAGGAGTCAGAGGAATTTGCCAAGCTGATAGTAGCAGCCCAATCAAAAAACAAATATGCTGATGGCGATATGAGCTGGCCTGCGCCAGGATATTTTAGAGTTACCTCTGAGTATGGGTATAGAATACATCCCGTGCTGAAAGTAAAAAAGATGCATACAGGAATCGATGTAGGAGTACCATCAGGTAATAATATAGTTGCAGCAAATGATGGTAAGGTTATTTATTCAGATTACTATGGTGGTTACGGCTATGCTGTTATAATTGACCATGGCGGTAAAATATCAACACTATATGCTCACAATTCTAAATTATTAGTATCAGTGGGCGATCAGGTAAAAAAAGGACAGACTATAGCCAAATCTGGCAGTACAGGTCTATCCACAGGACCCCACCTTCATTTTGAGGTTAGAGAAAATGGACAGCATGTTGACCCCATGAAATACTTTAAAAGTAAATAAGAAAGGCACTCATAGCGAGTGCTTTTTCTATTTTTTAAATAGTATACAAAAAAGTGAGTGTATGTATATTTGACACAGAATAAGGTAATATTATACAATATAAATGCAAATGATTTGCAAAACGGAGGGTAAAAAGATGAAAAAATGTAATAAAATTATAGTTTATCTAATTGTTGTAGCTATTATACTATCAGGCTGCACTTCTAAGCAGGTATTATCAGAGCATAGTGCTGATACTGGAGATTCGAGACTCATATTATATACCACATTTTATCCCATGTATTTTATTACAAGCGAAATAGCAGGTGAAAAAGCAGAGGTAATAAACCTTACTCCCGCAGGAGTTGAGCCCCATGACTGGGAACCCACCGCCAAAACCATAGCAAAAATGCAGATGGGTCACATGTTTATATATAATGGAGCCGGCATGGAAGCTTGGGTTGATAAGGTAACTGGTATTTTGTCTGACCTTAAAATTGAAATAGTATGTGCCAGTGATAAACTGGAGCTGATTAAGCCAAAGGAGCATGAACACAAGGATGACCATGATGATCACGAGGACGAGCATGAGGAGGATACTCATGAACATGATCACGGTGATTATGATCCCCATGTATGGGTTAGTCCCAAGAGATTAATACAGCAGGCACAAAATGTTATGAATGCCTTGGTGAATATTGATTCTGCTAATGCAGATTATTACAAGACCAATTACAATAAGCTTGCAGAAAAGCTTGAGAAGTTAAGCAACGATATAGAGAAAACTATAAAAGACTGCAAGTCAAATATTATTGTTACTTCTCACGATGCCTTTGGATATCTGGCACATGACTATGGCTTGGAGCAGATTGCCATAAGAGGGGTATCACCTGATGATGAACCAAGCCCAGCAAAGATGGCTGAGCTGATAGAGGAATGTAAAGAGCATAATGTTAAATATATCTTCTTTGAAAAGCTGGTAAGCAAAAAGCTGTCAGAGATTTTAGCCAGTGAAGTTGGTGCCAAGGTTTTGGTGCTTAATGCTGTACATGGACTTGATGATAAAGAGGCTGAGGCAGGGAAGGACTATATAAGTATAATGTACGAAAATCTTGAAAATCTAAAGAAGGCGTTGAATGAATAATGGATATAAATGTACTGTCTGCACAAAATATTACCTTTAATTATGGCAGCAACACTATACTGAACAATGTTAATTTACAAGTACATAAGGGTGATTTTTTAGGGTTAGTTGGTTCTAATGGTTCTGGTAAAAGTACCTTTCTCAAAATCTGTCTGGGGCTTATTAAGCCCCAGTTTGGCAATATAAAGCTATTTGGTACTGATATAGATAAATTTAAGAATTGGAAGGACATAGGCTATATACCTCAGAAGGCTACAGCCTTCAATCAGTCTTTCCCTGCAACCGTTGAAGAAATAATATCAGCAAACCTATGTCATAAACTGGGGTTTGGCAGTATAATAAAAAAAGAGAATAAGGACAAAATTGATGAAGTACTGGATATAGTAGGCATGAAGGAATATAAAAAGAGACTTATAGGCAGGCTTTCAGGTGGTCAGCAGCAGCGAATATTTATTGCTAAATCATTGGTCAGCCAGCCCAAAATTATTTTTATGGATGAACCCACTGTAGGTATTGATAAAAAATCAGAAGCAGGCTTTTATGATCTTATGGAATATCTTAATAAAAGCAAGAAAATAACATTAGTAATGATAACCCATGATTTTGGAGCAATATTAAACAGAGTAAACAGGGTTATGAATGTGGCAGAAGGCAGGATATTTGAGACTGATAAAAGCAAGGTCTTTAGCAACTAAATGTACGGAGGACAACAGAATGTTTGAGGTATTAAATTACGGATTTATGCAGAGAGCGTTTATGGCGGGGATTCTGGTGGCTTTGATATGCCCCCTTATAGGAACCTTTATAGTTCTAAGAAGACTTTCAATGATTGGTGATACATTATCCCATGCTTCCCTTGCGGGAATAGCAGCAGGTATGGCAGGCAACTTTTATCCATTATGGGGTGCTCTTATATTTTCTATTGCTGCTGCATTGGGTGTTGAAAGATTAAGAAGGAGCTTTAGTCAGTACGCTGAGCTATCCATATCAATAGTACTGTCGGCAAGCATTGGTCTGGCTGTAGTACTAATCAGTTTGGCAAAGTCCTTTAACGCAGATCTTATGAGCTATCTTTTTGGAAGCATAATAGCAGTAAGCATGAAGGATATCCATATGATAAGTGCTTTAAGCATAATAATAATATTATCGGTATATATTTTTTACAAGGAGTTTTTATATATATCCTTTGACGAGGAAGGAGCGGCAATTTCGGGTATTCCAGTGACAGCATTGAATATCTATTTTACTGTATTAACTGCCATGACTATCGTTGTATCAATGCGTATTGTAGGAATAATGATGGTATCCTCTCTTTTGGTAGTGCCGGTAGCTGCCAGCTTGCAGATTTCCACAAGCTTTAAGAATACAATGCTTTTATCAGTTTTATTCGCATTGTTTTCTGTTGTTTCAGGACTTTTTACTTCATACTATTTAGATTTGGCTCCCGGAGGAACTATTGTTCTAATATCGGTATTATTGCTTATAATAATTATTATAATGAAAAAAATAGGAAGCTTTTCTCTCTCATATAGATAAATAGGAGAATTATGCTAATGGATGTATATATAATTGAAAAACAACTGAGAAATAAAGGTTATAAGTTGACTGAGCAAAGAAGTATACTAATTGATATATTAAATAAAAGTGAAACTCCATGCACAGCTCAGGAGGTGTATGAAGCTGCCAGACAGAAGTGCAATATAAATTTTTCAACAGTATACAGAAACTTAGAGCTGTTAAGCAAGCTTAAAATTATTACAAGCCTGAATATTAAGCAGGGTGTAACACACTTTGAGATTATGGGAGCAGGTCATCACCACCATGCCATATGCAAGGGCTGTGGTGAAGTGCAGGTTATAGAAATATGCCCATGTCACAGCTTAGACAGCAGAATGTTAGAGCAGCTTGGCTTTACACCTACGGAGCTCAAATTTGAGATTTATGGATATTGCAGCAAATGCAATATAGAACAAAACAGATAAATTATAGCTCCACAGAAAATTTCTTCATAAACTTAGTAATATTGCATGTCTTTAACAAATATAATCAAATTATAGAGAAATAACTTCATAAATAATATTTTTGGTAGAGTAAATAAAAATATGATATAATCTGTAATACTATATAGAAAGTTTGACTGCTGAATATATTACCAGCTTTTATTATATAGGCAACATAATTTTTTATAAGTTATACTAAATTGTTATACGAGGTGGATTTATGATAAACAAAAAAACCGCTTTTACCTGGGCACTTATTTTAGTCATTGTTACTTCAATGGTTACTTATTCGCTGACAAATGTAATTGATTTAGCCTTTAGCAACAAGGTGCTGATTTCTAAGGAGCAGTATAAAAGCATCGAAAAGCTGTTAAAGCTGAGAAGCGAGATTAAGAAATATTACGTAGATGGGGCGGACACTGATAAGCTTATGGAAGGAGCATTAAAAGGAATGTTCCAATCATTAGGGGATCCCTATTCAGTTTACTTAAATGCCCAAGAATTTAAAAGCTTAAATGAACAAACTTCTGGTTCTTATGGAGGAATAGGAATATATTTCGATCAGGATGATGATGGCTTTATAACCGTAGTTGCGCCAATTGAAGGAACACCAGCAGAAAAGGCAGGCATAAAGACTAATGACAAAATAGTTAAGGTTGATGGTCAGGATGTAATAGGCATAGATACTGATAAGGCAGTGGTAATGATGAAGGGCAAACCAGATACAACGGTTATAATAACAGTTGTAAGGGAAGGCGTCAACCAGCCTATAGATTTTAACATAAAAAGAGAAATGATAAATATTAAATATGTTAAAAGTGAAATGCTTGAGAACAGCATTGGCTATATCAGAATCAGCATGTTTGATGCGGACTGCGGAAAAGAGTTTATAAAAGCGGTGGAAGGTCTGCAAAATCAGAATATGAAGGGACTTGTAATTGATTTAAGGCAGAATCCCGGAGGCTATGTCAGAGAATGTGTGAAAATTGCTGATGTACTTTTGGATGAAGGAATAATATTCTACGCGGAGGATAGTGCCAAGGAACGTGAAACCTATAAGTCAAAGCAAGGTAAGCTTGATATTCCTTTTGTAGTACTTGTAGATGGCGGCAGTGCCAGTGCTTCTGAAATAGTATCAGGTGCTGTAAAGGATAGAAATGCAGGTAAGCTTATAGGAACTAAAACCTTTGGAAAGGGCTTGGTTCAAAATGTTCAGCCCCTTGACGACGGTTCAGGCTATAAGCTGACTATTCAAAAATATTTTACTCCAAGCGGAACAAGCATTAATAAGGTGGGCATAGAGCCTGATATAGTTGTTGAGCCTTTAAAAATAGAGGAAGGTCAGAGACAGGAAGATATTAAGGATGTTCAGTTGGATAGGGCTAAGGAAGAAATATTAAAGCAAATTAGATAACTATTGAGGTGTGCTTATGTATGATATACTCAGGATAGCAGGAATAGTATTAAGGGAAACCAGCAGCTTGGTAACCAGTCAATTTTTTTGGTTAATATTTTTACTTCTTGTATTAATGTACAAAAAAAGCTCCAATATAGAGAATGTAATGATGGGAAAGAAATTTCCATTAGTTGAAAAGGTGTCTGGCTCCCTTGTAGTCGGCATTATGGGAGGTTTAATAGGGAGTCTGTTAGTGATGATTCTTGGGATTACGCTCCAAAACTACACCAACGGCGAATATACTGCCTTAGCATCAGGGATTTTATATATATGGATTATTGCCATATTATTAGCAATGGTAAATCCAAGGTATTTATGCTTTTCCTATGCAGGGGGCATTGTAGCATTATCTAACTTGATTTCAGGCTTTCCCAACATTAATGTACCAGGAATACTGGCACTTATAGGAATACTGCACCTTATAGAAAGCGTGTTAATACGCCTTGATGGTCATACCTATTCCGTACCGCTTTTCTTAAAGCGTAAGGATGGAAAAATCGTAGGCGGATATATGATGAATAAGATGTGGCCTATTCCTCTGGTGCTTCTGGCATTTGGATTTTCACTGGCAGCAGCCAGAAATATAATCGGACCTCAGGGTATGCCCCAGTGGTGGCCAATAATGAAGCAAGGAGCTTGGCTTAATGGAGGTCTAGGATACCTGCCCTTTCTTGTACCAGTGGTACTAGGATATGGCGATGTGGCTATTACCAAAACACCTGAAAATAGATGCAGGGAAACCTCAACAAGACTGGCATTGTATAGTATAATATTGATTCTATTATCCATTGCTTCTGTTTGGTATACTATAGTTGCATATATGGCTGCCATATTTGCACCTGTAGCCCATGAGCTGATTATTGTTTACGGTAAAAAAGAAGAAGAGGAAGGGGAGCCGTTGTTTGATTCTTCCAAAGGCGGCTTGACAGTACTATACATAAAAAAGAATTCACCTGCAAGCTTAATGAAGCTGGAACCCGGTGATAAAATATTAAGTGTTAACAACAATCAGATAGAAAATGAAGTCCAACTGGCAGAGTTTTTATCAAGCCGTCCCGCTGTAGTCTGGATGGAAATTAGAAAGACTGACGGCAGTGTAAAGTCCGTGGAATATCAGGATTATGGAAGAGGAGTTGTGGGTATAGGTGCTCTTATAGTTCCAACAAATGCTTCCTTATACTTTGAACTAAATGAAACCTCAGCAACCATAAAAAAAATTATAGAATACTTTAAAAGAAAATCTAAATAAAACAAACCACCATAGCCTACTGATAATAGCATCAGAAAACCATGGTGGTTTTTATTTTAATAAAGCTTAATACAGTGTGGAGGCATCCCTTTTGTGATTATTAAATAAGATGATCCAAAGGTCATTCTTGATTGTTCATTTTGTTAAAGCTCTCACTGGTGTACTGTAACAGCTCATTGAATATCATCCTATTTTTATGGCTGATTTGCTCAAGATATTTGAATGGTTCCATATAATCATCCTTAGTATCTGTTAAAGCTTCATTTTTAAAATCACCAAAATTACTATTCATAAGAATCACCTCATAGTTATTATATTTTTTGTATATAAAATTTATTCTATATAAACATAAATGCAGATAAATTTTGCATAACAACTGCTATGAATTTACTCTTTTTAACATATAAAGTAAAAAAGTATTCAAGAATATGTCAAAGCAATACAATGCACTCCTTATTATTTATACAGTTTACATTATTATACTATAAATTATAAGTATTTACAAAAAAGCTTTTAAATATTTATGTATAATCATAATGGAAGGATTGCTTCTGATAAAGTATACTAATATTGTACATATACATATATTTATTGCTTTCTATATAGCATAATTAAATATATGAAGTACAATTTATTTTTGAGAAAAGAGGGAAATGTATGGCAAATCTTTCACTTAGAGGGATCAAAAAAGTATATCCTGGCAATGTTACAGCTGTTAGAGATTTTAATATGGAAATTGCAGATAAGGAATTTATCGTTTTAGTTGGACCATCAGGCTGTGGTAAAACTACAACTTTGAGAATGATTGCAGGCTTGGAAGATATTACCGATGGTGAGCTTTTTATAGGAGATAAATTAGTTAATGATGTACCTCCAAAGGATAGAGACATAGCTATGGTATTCCAAAACTATGCATTATATCCACATATGTCAGTATATGAAAACATGGCATTCGGATTAAAACTGAAAAAAGTTCCAAAGGCTGAAATAGACGAAAGAGTAAAAAATGCAGCAAAAATATTAGAAATAGAACACTTACTAAGCAGAAAGCCAAAAGCACTTTCCGGCGGACAAAGACAGAGAGTTGCATTAGGAAGAGCGATAGTTAGAGAGCCAAAAGTATTCCTTATGGACGAGCCATTGTCCAATCTGGATGCAAAATTAAGAGTACAAATGAGAACAGAAATTTCAAAACTGCATCAAAGATTGCAGACAACTTTCGTTTATGTTACACATGACCAAACAGAAGCTATGACAATGGGAACAAGAATAGTTATAATGAAGGATGGGGACATTCAACAGATCGACAGCCCTCAAAATGCATACGAAAACCCAGCAAACCTGTTCGTTGCAGGCTTTATAGGAAGCCCTCAAATGAACATACTAAAAGGAACTGTTGTAGAAAATGGCGGAAAGCCAGCGGTTAAGCTTACTGATGGAACAATGATAAATGTTACAGCTAAAAAAGAAGCTACACTAAAGAGCAACGGTTATGTTGGCAAGGAAGTATACGTAGGAATCAGACCAGAAAATTTTGTTGATGTTGACACTGAATCCCTAGGAAGCGAGTTCTCAACAGCTACTGGTAAAGTAGAAGTAGCAGAGCTTATGGGTTCTGAAACATACCTATATCTAACAATATGCGATAAACAAGTTGTAGCAAGAGTAGACTCACACAACAAAAAGAGAGCAGGAGACAGTGTAACTCTTCAATTCAAATGGGATAAAGTACATCTATTTGATGTTGCTACTGAAAATGCGATTGTATAGAAGTCTGAACTAGAGTATACTATACATAAATAGTATTATATTAGGGCATATGTTTTTAAAACATATGCCCTTTTAAAAATATATCAGAGGTGTCATATGACAAGTATAAAGGATTTGCTGATCAAAACAGTAAGCATTTTAAAACGAAATATAGCAGTAGTTTCTAAAAATGACAGGATAACTTATCCTTTAGAAGAAGAACATTTTAATCTTGATTTTGAAGAGCTTAAAGAAAATGTAAACACCAACTATAAAGGATATAGCATCTATAGCCTAGATAATACAGATAATGTTTACTACATATGCATACAAGCAAAGGAATACGAAGATTCTGATTTAATAAAGCTCCTTTTGCTAAGCTTTGAATCTATGCTCAAAAAAGCTGACTTTAATGAAGATTATATCAAAAAAATAATCAGCGGAAATTATGAGCAATCAGATATTTTGAAGCTTCAGCAAAGCTACGGCAATTTGATCAACAGCTATTTGCTTTTGATAGAAAATGCCGCATCCAAGGACAGTATAAATGAAGTACATGAGATAATCAGAAATACCTTTAATACAATACTTATACTTGATTATGCAGATAGAATACTAGTTATAGCCGAGGATGAAAATATAATAAGAAGTGCTGAGGATTTAGCTGAAAATCTTTTGACAGAGCTATACTTGGAATGTGCTGTAGCTGTGGGCGGAAAGCTGGATAATATAGCCCAACTGCCCCAAATATACGATAACTGTCTTAATGCTTTATATCTTAAAAGGAAATACGATATAGCAGGTAGAGTGCTGCATTATGATAATATGTACAACTACAGAATTGCCTTTAGTCTTTCAGAGGAATTGAAAAGCAGTATAATACAAAAGGTTTTTACACCTAAGTTCAAGGAAGCTTTAAACAGCGAAATGGAAACTACCATAGAGGAATTTTTTAAATGCAACCTTAATTTAACTGATACCGCCAATAGATTATATGTTCACAGAAATACACTTCTTTATAGAATAGAAAAAATATATAAATACACAGGCTTTGATTTAAGAAAATTTGAAGACTGCTGGCTGTTTAAGCTGGCATGGGTTATAGGAAAGCAGGATCTCCTTAGATAGGAGATCTTTTATTTTTTATCTAACTGTTGACAGTAACATTGATAAATAATACAATTATTACGAACGCTTGTTCTAATTGTTTATTCTTTACTGTTAAATATAAGTAGGTTATAATATTTTATGTAAACATAATGTTGATAATAATAAATATATAGGAGAGATGATGGTGGATATGTTCAAAATTGTCTCGGATTACAATCCAACTGGAGACCAGCCCCAAGCAATTGAAGCACTTGCCGAAGGTGTGATAAAAGGAAACAAATTTCAGACTCTGCTTGGAGTAACAGGCTCTGGAAAGACATTTACCATTGCTAATGTTATTCAAAAGGTTCAAAAGCCTACATTGGTATTAGCCCATAATAAGACCTTGGCGGCACAGCTTTGCAGTGAGTTTAAGGAGTTTTTTCCCAACAATTGTGTAGAGTACTTTGTCAGCTACTATGATTTCTATCAGCCGGAGGCTTATGTTGCTCGTACTGATACATACATAGAAAAGACTGCTGACATAAACGATGAAATAGATAAGCTGAGACACTCAGCTACCGCTGCGCTGTTTGAGAGAAAAGACGTTATAATCGTAGCCAGTGTGTCCTGCATATACGGCTTGGGTGACCCGGAGGATTACAAAAACCTTATGCTGTCTCTGCGCAAAGGAATGCAGAAGGATAGGGACGAGGTTTTGAGAAAGCTGGTAGATATACAGTATGACAGAAATGATATTAGCTTTGTCAGAGGAACTTTTAGGGTCAGAGGCGATATTGTAGATATATTTCCGGCATCATCCTCAGATAAGGCAATACGAGTAGAGTTTTTCGGCGATGAAATAGAAAGAATATTGGAGTTTGATTCACTTACAGGAACCATAATAGGTGAACGGCAGCATGAATATATATATCCCGCCTCCCACTTTGCCACCACCTCAGAAAAGCTGGAGAAAGCTATAAAAAACATAGAAATCGAGCTTGACCAAAGAGTAAAGGAATTTAAGGAGCAGGATAAGCTTTTGGAAGCACAAAGACTTACACAAAGGACTAACTATGATATAGAAATGATGAGAGAGGTAGGCTATTGTCCTGGGATCGAGAACTATTCAAGACATATCAGCGGAAGGGACTCGGGAAGCTCGCCCTATACATTGATTGACTTCTTTCCAAAAGACTTTTTACTGGTTATAGATGAGTCCCATGTTACTGTACCACAGGTAAGAGGCATGTACGGCGGCGACCGTTCAAGAAAGGAATCCCTGGTAGAGCATGGCTTCAGGCTTCCATCAGCTTATGACAACCGCCCATTAAACTTTGGCGAGTTTGAACAGCGACTAAATCAAGTAATATTTGTAAGTGCCACTCCAGCAAGCTATGAGTTTGAAAAGAGTACACAAGT
Source organism: uncultured Clostridia bacterium (assembly GCA_937930535.1). Classification (GTDB taxonomy): domain Bacteria; phylum Bacillota; class Clostridia; order Lutisporales; family Lutisporaceae; genus CALGKJ01. Next base: position 19,362 of record CALGKJ010000044.1, on the reverse strand, counting down.
AGCAGAGCAGATAATCAGACCCACAGGCTTGGTAGACCCGGAAATAGAGATAAAGCCTGTCAAGGGACAGATAGATCATCTTATTGGAGAAATCAATGAAACAATAGCCAAAAAGCAGAGAGTGCTGGTTACAACCCTCACAAAAAAGATGGCAGAGGATTTGACCGCATATATGAAGGAAATAAACATCAAGGTTCGTTATCTTCATTCAGATATAGATACCATGGAGAGAATGAAGATCATTAGAGACCTAAGGCTAGGTGAATTTGATGTGCTTATAGGCATAAACCTTTTAAGAGAAGGCTTGGATCTTCCAGAGGTATCTCTGGTTGCAATTCTTGATGCGGACAAGGAAGGCTTCTTAAGATCCGGCACCTCATTGATACAGACCATCGGCAGAGCCGCAAGAAACGTTGAGGGAAAAGTAATAATGTATGCTGACAACATGACTGATTCCATGAAGAAGGCAATAAGCGAAACCAACAGAAGAAGAAATATTCAGGTGGAATATAACAAGAAGCACAACATTGAACCCAAAACAATTATTAAGGCTGTAAGAAATATAATAGAAGCTACAACGGCGGCTGAAGAATCAGTTAAGTATGGAACCAAGAGAGATGTAGACAAGATGAAGCGTGAGGACATACTTAGAGTAATAGCGGCAATGGAATCCGAAATGAAGGACTGCGCAAAGTCAATGCAGTACGAAAGAGCTGCCGAGCTTAGAGATAAAATAATAGAGCTGCGAAAGAAAATAAAAGCCTAGGAGATATTGCAGCCACCCACTGAACAATAGTTATTGGAGGATTAATATGGCTAAAGATAAGATTATAGTTAAAGGTGCTAGAGAACATAATTTGAAAAACATAGATATAGAAATACCACGTGATAAATTTGTAGTGCTTACGGGACTAAGCGGTTCAGGAAAATCCTCACTTGCTTTTGATACCATATATGCAGAAGGACAAAGACGATATGTTGAATCCTTGTCTGCATATGCAAGACAGTTTTTGGGTCAAATGGAGAAGCCGGATATAGATTATATAGAGGGTTTATCCCCAGCAATATCCATAGACCAAAAAACCACCAGCAGAAACCCAAGATCCACAGTGGGTACAGTTACAGAAATCTATGACTATCTGAGACTTCTTTTTGCACGTATCGGCACACCCCACTGCCACAAATGCGGCAAGCAAATATCACAGCAGACAGTAGACCAGATGGTGGATTTTATAAAAGGGCTGCCGGAAGGAACAAAGCTCCAGCTTCTGGCTCCTGTTATCAGAGGCAAGAAAGGCGAGCATCAAAAGGTTCTTGAGGACATAAAAAAGGGTGGATATGTAAGAGTCAGAGTAGATGGAGAAGTCTATGATATAAACGACGAAATAAAGCTTGAAAAAAATAAAAAGCATACAATAGAAATAATGGTTGACAGACTTGTAGTTAAGGAAGGTATGGAGCAGAGACTTACAGACTCCTTGGAAACAGTACTAAAGCTTACTGGAGGAACAGCATTAATAGATGTTATAGGACAAGAGGAAATGCTTTTCAGCCAGAACTTTGCATGTACTGACTGCGGCATCAGTATTGAAGATCTTGCACCAAGAATGTTTTCCTTTAACAGCCCCTTCGGTAAGTGTCCAAAGTGCGACGGACTGGGAGAAATGCGTGAAATAGATCCAGAGCTGATAATACCAGACAAAACACTTTCCATAATGGAAGGTGCAATAGAACCATGGAAAAACATGGATGAAAATTCATGGCACTACAATGTCATTGAGGCAGCGGCGAAGCATTACGGCTTTGATTTAAATACTCCTGTTTCGCAGCTGGATCAGAAATTTATTGATATTATTCTATACGGCAGTAATGGAGAAAAGCTAAAGGTTATCTATCAGAGAGAGTATGGCAAGGGTGAAGTAAATGTAGCAATAGAAGGGGTAGTAAAAAACCTTGAAAGACGGTATAAAGAAACCAAATCTGATTATATACGTGGAGAAGTAGAAAAATATATGGCTTCAATCGCTTGTCCTGAGTGCAGCGGTCAAAGGCTTAAAAAGGAGAGTCTTTCTGTTAAAATAGGAGGGCTGTCAATAGCTCAGGTATGCGATATGTCTGTTTATAAGATAAAGAATTTTTTTGGGGAGTTACAGCTTACAGAAAAACAGAAAATTATTTCAAAGCTGGTATTGAAGGAAGTGCAAGAACGCTTGGAATTCCTTAATAATGTAGGCCTGGAGTATCTTACTTTGTCTCGTGCTGCCGGAACTCTTTCCGGTGGAGAAGCACAAAGAATAAGACTGGCTACACAGATAGGATCAAGTCTAGTGGGAGTACTGTATATACTGGACGAGCCAAGTATCGGACTTCACCAGAGAGACAATGACAAGCTGCTGGGAACTCTGCGAAACCTTTGCAATATAGGAAACACGCTTTTAGTTGTAGAGCATGATGAGGATACCATGTGGGCTGCTGATCACATCATTGATATTGGACCAGGTGCAGGAGTACACGGAGGTCAAGTAGTAGCAGAAGGAAGCATACACGAAATAATGGCATGTGAACAATCTATTACAGGTCAATACCTAAGCGGCAGAAAAAAGATACCTGTACCAGTAGAGCGAAGAAAGCCTAACGGTAAATGGATAGAAATAAAGGGAGCTAACGAAAATAACTTAAAAAATATAAATGTAAAAATACCCTTGGGAGTATTTACATGTGTAACAGGTGTTTCCGGCTCTGGTAAAAGCACACTGGTAAATGAGATACTATACAAGGCACTTGCAGGCAAGCTGTATCGCTCCAAAATGCGACCCGGTGAGCATAAGAGCCTGACAGGAGACGAATATCTGGATAAAATAATTGATATAGATCAATCACCAATAGGCAGAACGCCAAGATCCAATCCTGCAACCTATACAGGAGTGTTTGACCTTATCAGAGATGTTTTTGCTGCAACAAATGAAGCTAAGATACGAGGTTATAAGATCGGCAGATTCAGCTTCAACGTCAGAGGCGGCAGATGTGAAGCCTGCAAGGGTGACGGAATAATAAAAATAGAAATGCAGTTTCTGCCGGATGTATATGTACCCTGTGAGGTTTGCAAAGGCAAAAGATACAACAGAGAAACCCTGGAAGTAAGATATAAAGGGAAAAACATATCAGAGCTACTGGATATGACAGTAGAAGATGCTCTTGTATTTTTTGAAAATATTCCAAGAATACAAAGAAAGATGCAGACACTATATGATGTAGGCTTAGGCTATGTAAAGCTTGGACAGCCCTCTACACAGCTTTCGGGAGGAGAAGCCCAGAGAATAAAGCTGGCTTATGAGCTTTCCAAAAGAAGTACCGGAAAGACATTGTATATACTGGATGAACCCACAACAGGACTTCATATAGCCGATATAGATAAGCTTTTAGTTATATTAGACAGGCTTGTGGATGCAGGAAACTCAGTCATAGTAATAGAGCATAATCTGGATGTAATAAAAAGAGCAGACCACATTATTGACTTAGGACCCGAGGGCGGTGACCGAGGCGGCACAATAATAACCGAGGGAACACCAGAGCAGATAGCAGAAACACCTGTATCATATACAGGACAGTTTCTTAAAAAGATACTGGAAAGAGATCGGTAGAGGAGAGTCCAAATCATCTTATGATGGTTTGGACTCTACACTTCCTGGCTGTAGTGTTATACTAAAAAATGAAATTATGATTCATAATAAATGTAAATTTGGAATATTTAATTAGGAGGTACTTATGAAAAAGAAAGTTTTAATTTCTCTTTTTATTATTACATCACTCTCGCTAAGCCTAATTGCTGTATTAGCAGCAACAGACTTTGGAGAATTTTCTTATTGGTATAGTGTTTCTTCTCAAATAGGTTTCTTGCCATCTACAGTAAAATATTATTTTGCTAAAACATCAAGTTGTACTATGCCCGATAGCTACATACAAAATACATCAATATATAGCATAAATTCATGGCAATCAGTCTATGGCAGGACTTATGCGAGTGGGGATGAATCGAATTATAATGTGAGATTTATAGCGATTACTAGAGCTGAGGCAAATAGTATGGGTATTCCATCATCATCACCAGCATTTGCAGTATTTAATAGCACTACATACAAAGGTACAGGAGTCTATGCATCAAATACCAAAAGTGTATATGAAATGAATAAAGTTTCTGTATACTATGTATGGGATATATCTGTATCAAATTATAATACTAGCTTATTTGCGGAAGCTAAGTGGAATTCAATAGGTGCACATGAATATGGTCATGCTGGTGGTTATTATGACCACAATACAATAGCTACATCTAGCAATAAATCACTAATGTATCCATATTACAATATATTCTATGATCAATGGGGGGTTAGTAATCCAACAACTAGCGATGTAAATCATATGAAAAATGTTTATTGAGTATTAGAGATAAAGGGGTGGTTTTAATGAAAAAAAATTTTATAATTATTTTAGTGCCGATACTAATATTTTCAGTTCTAGGCTTTTTGTATACTGTATCCAGTTCAAATAAGACTGAGCAAAGCAATTTAGTTACTTCCAGCGAAACTGTTAAAATTGTCGAACTTGATCAGTTAGATAAATCAGGGACTATAAGTGCAACAGTAGTTGGATATAACTCACTAAAAGAAATGAAAGAAAAAGCTGATTTAATAATAGCAGGAAGGGTAATTAAAGTTGAGAAAGTAAGTGAATTCAGCTATGGCTCAACCATAGATATAGAAAGGACATTAAAGGGCAAAAAAATCAGTAATATTTTGATTTATGAATTAGCCGATAATAATGTACTTGAAGAAAATAAAGAATATATACTATTCCTTGGAAAACAAAATGATGATAAAGCAAATACGTACTTTGTTTTAGGTGCAACTCAAGGGGCTTTTATAAAGGATAAAGATAATACAATATATAATAACGACAAAATAATGACCGAAGATATAAAACATGTAAAGAAAAACAGCAAAGCTCAGAATGATTGGGATATGCTAATTGAATATATAGAACAATAAATAAGTATTTGAAAAATAGATGTGCACTAATATTAGGGTATGTCTATTTTTTTATGTATTTATTATCGCAGACACTTTAAAGGTGAGTGAAAATACTTTTCAACCTTAAAGTGTCTTTTCTATAGGCTTATGGCTATATCTAAGCTATAATAACAATTAGAGAATATTTATCTCTAATTGTTATTAAATGGCACATGCTATATAATAATATATATGAAAAATTAAACGCACCAATTATTTATAATTATATACAATAAGTTTTGAAGGAGATATAAACATTGGAATATAGTGCAGGGGATGGAAGGGCATCCTGACAGTGAAATAAAGACCAACTGGAAACATTACCTTGATGATATAGTAACCGTAAACTATGCCAAATTTCAAGGCATAGAAGTCCGCAAAGGAGGGAAAAAGGCAAGTAAGCTTGATTTATTAGGGAAGATTTAGGGTATAATATAGAGAACAATTTCAAAATTAAATATTTCCTGTTGTTTCTCTCAAATAGTCTAGCAAGTCTTGGCGAAAAGTATTTTGAGCTTTAGAGTTGCTTGACTATATAAATAAGGAAAGGGGTGCGAGTATGTCAATTAAGAAAATCAGCGTTGAAAATTTTACTGTATTTGAGAAGCTTGATATAGATTTTAGTAAGGGTATAAACGTATTTATCGGAGAAAATGGAACAGGCAAAACACATATAATCAAATTATTATATAGTGCTTGTCAAGCAGTGAGAAAAGACATATCCTTTTCACACAAGCTGGTAAAGGTATTTAAGCCAGACGATTTAAAGATTAGCAGACTTGTAAGAAAAAATCCAGGTGACTTAGGTGCTAATATTAAGGTTATATCCGAATCAGCAGCGATTTCAACTAAATTTAGTAAGTTGACTAAAAAATGGGATGCTGAAGTATTTTCAGAAGAGAAATGGGAGAGACAGTTAGGAGATTTAACAAGCACCTTTATTCCAGCTAAAGAAATACTATCGAATGCATGGAATCTTGAAGCGGCTGTTGACAAAAATAATGTAGATTTTGACGATACATATGTTGATATAGTAACATCTGCAAAAATAGATATTACTTCTGGGCGAGATACTACGGATAGAAAAAAATATCTTGCTATACTTCAAAAAATTACCACAGGAAAAGTTACTATAGAAAAAGAAAAATTTTATTTAATAAAGCCCGGAAATCAGGCTAAAATAGAGTTTCAATTGGTTGCCGAGGGTATTCGTAAAATCGCATTGCTATGGCAGCTTATAAAAAATGGTACTCTTGAAAAAGGCTCTATTTTGTTTTGGGATGAACCAGAAGCAAATATTAATCCTGTTCATATTCCAGTAATAGTTGAAATGCTGCTTGAATTACAAAGAAATGGTGTTCAAATTTTTATAGCAACTCATGATTATATCTTTGCAAAGTATTTTGAGGTAAAAAGAAAAGCAGCGGATGATGTTATGTTTTTTTCACTTTATGAGTCTCCTAATGGAGTGCAATGTGAAAGAAACATTTATTTTAAAGATATAAAGAAAAATTCTATTGTAAAAGCATTTAACGCACTGCTAGACGAAGTCTATGATAAAAATTTGGGGGAATAGGAATGGCTGGAACTATTCATAAAGAAGAAAACCAAGTATATCAATTTGATTTTTCATCTGCTGTCTGGTCAACGGACAAGCTTAATAGCTTATTTAATAATACTGTAGCATCTATTTTGTCCGATGTGGATTTTGTTGCTGAAACAGACAGCGATATATTATTTGTAGAGTATAAAAATTCAAATATTGCATCTGCTAGTAATCCGAACGCTTTTGTTCCCTCATCGGATAAGTCAACTTTGAAAATAGCATATAAGTTTTATGACAGCTATATATATATTCAAGCCTGCGGACATAAAAAACCTTACAGGTATATATATATTTTAGAATACCCAATGGGTGATTCCACCACAAGAAAAATGATAAGAAACAAAATTGCATCAAAGCTGCCATTTCAATTGCAGACAGATGGTGATATTAAGCAACAAATTATCAGCAGCTTTGAAGTTTTGTCAATAGATGAATGGAATAATAATCCATTATATTCTAAATTCCCAATCAGCTCAGCATAAGCTTAAGGATAAAAACGTTATATGCACATTGTAAAATACTCGGAGGGAGTGGGAATGCAGTGGATTTGAAAAACATTCAAGACAAACTGAATAATGAATTTAGGGATTCAGAACGCAAGATTGTATTTTGGTATGATGATAACGCAGAACGCGTTCAAGAGGTTGATTCTATAATTTGTGCTGGCTTCTCTAAGCCGAAAGGTAACTAACCATATTACGTATATTGAGTTTATGCAGAGGGAAAATGTAAGCGATATCCTTTTGCTTGTTGAAATGAAAATATACTATATCAAAGAAGCCGGCGAAAAATTTTCAGATGACTTTGGCTTTGGAGTATAGAGAGGAGCTTGCAAGTACTCTACAGGTTAGCTATATTTAATATTTATCTCTAATTGTTATTATATGGCACATAATATATAATAATATATATGAAATATCTTTATATTGGAGAATACAGAATGTGCAATGAAATTATGGATAGTGTTTTACTGCAAATATGTGAATTTGCCAAAAAATACGATGTTGAAAAATTAGTTTTATTTGGTTCACGTGCAAGAGGAGATAATTCCGCTTTAAGCGACTATGACATTGCGGTATTTAAGTCTGGTATATCAGCTTACGAGAAAGCAAGCTTTAGCTTGGATATGGAAGAAGTTGAAACATTAAAAAAAATAGACCTTGTATTTGTTGATGAAAAATTAGATCATAAGCTAATGGAAAATATTAAGAATGAAGGTGTAATCATATATGAGCAAGCTGGGAACTAAGCTGATAAACTTTAGCAATGCATTAAAAAGGCTCAAGGAAGCCGCAGAAGAGCTTGACAAAAATTATACCAGTGATGTTATACGAGACGGCTTGATTCAACGGTTTGAATTTACATATGAGCTTGCTTGGAAAGCAACAAAAGAGTATCTTGAAGACTTGGGCATAGTAGATAGAAATTCACCAAAAGCAGTTATTAAAGAAGCATACGCTCAGAAAATAATCGCAGACGAAAAAAACTGGCTCATAATGCTCAATGATAGAAATTTGACTTCACATGTGTATAAAGAGGAAATGGCGGAAGAAATAGCTGAAAGAATAGTAAACAGCTATATTAAGGACTTTGAGAATCTGTTATACAACCTTGAAAAATAGTTTAAGCTTCTCTATATAAATTAAATGAAAAGACGGTACGCTCGGCTTTTCATCAGCAATCAATGAAAATAAAGCAAGTATAGGGAAGTGACCCAATACAGGCGAAGCTTTATTTTCGTATTAATAAAACACAAATTTAGCAAATGCACAATATTGGGGGATATAAATGCTGGATAGAAATAAATACATTCCATTATACATACAGCTAAAAGAAGAACTAAAAAACAAAATAAAAGAAGGGGTATGGGCGGTAGACTCCCAAATCCCAACTGAGAAGTCGCTTATGGAGGAATACGAGGTAGGAAGGGCAACAGTCAGAGAGGCCCTATCCATGCTCGTAAACGAAGGCTACCTATACAAAAAGCAAGGCATAGGAACCTTTGTGGCAAGAAAGCTTCCTTCACTTGGCTTTGAGCCCCTTATAAGCTTTACCTATTCCTTAAATGCAAGAGGCATCAGCTCCAGCAGTACCGTATTGGAGCAAACAGAAATACAGCCGGATAAGCAAATGCTGAATAAGATAAAATGGAAAAAGCAGAAAAAATGCTATTTTATACAAAGAATAAGATATGCAGAAAACTTCCCCATAGCATTGGAATACTCCTACTTTAGCGACATTTTTGAGCAGTATATTGACAAGCTGGATTTTACTGGTTCTTTCGCCCATATGATCCTAAAAGAATTAAAGATTACTATTAATAAGGTAGAGCAGACCATAATTCCAAGGATACCAGATGCCAAAGAGCAAGAGCTTCTTAACATAGATGAAAGCACTACTGTTTTGAATCTGGAAAGATGGATTTACGGCAATGACAGCAAAGAACCCTTTTACTATTTGAAATTCGTTATTCCAGAAAATATATATTCCTATAGATCTGATGTTAAATGAGGTTTATTTTAGCCACAACTGAGCAAGTTGTGGTTTTGCTTTTTTTGCTGATAACATCACATTATAAAAATTGCATAAAGTGATGTTATCCTATGTTAATTGCTATGTACTCTAACCAGCTATATAATCTACATAAATGGTACTAGTACATTACACTCAAAACATGGAATCAAATTAACACTATGCAAGGCTGCAAAGAAAGTTGTTTACTAAACTACTGTACAATCAATAAATTTAGGAGGGTTGAAAATGAGAAAAATAATAAGCTGTATGTTGATATTAGCTTTGCTAATATCTGTAGGAACAATATTTACTAATGTTGCAACTGCAAGCAGCATATCAACAGAAATATCTGCAAAAAAACCTGTTATTTTAGTGCCTGGTATGATGGGAAGCCACCTATACTCCTTTGAAGGCGTATCTAATGGACAAAACACATATAACCATAGATGGTTTGATACTGCTGATTGCTTGCTTGATCCTTGGGATAATCACCTTAATCCATTGAGATTGAGCCCTGATGGTGTTAATCCCTTTATGTCCACTTATCAGATATATACATCAAAGAGAATAGGCGGATACACTCAGCAGCAAATTAACAACGGATTATTGGACGGCTTACTAAGAGATAAAACAGGCTCAGATATATGGAATGCACTTATTGAAGAACTTGAGAGAAATGGTTATCAAAGAGGTGTTAACCTGTTTGCAGCACCCTTTGATTGGAGATACAGCATCTCAACCAGATTAAACTCTCTGCAAGAGGTTATTGATATTGCAAAGCAAAGGAGCGGCTGGAATAAGGTTGATATAATAGCTCATTCTATGGGCGGACTGCTTACAAAAAAATATTTACTAACAAGTGCAGCAAATCGTGGCAATGTCCATAAATTTATAAGTCTTGGAAGTCCCTATTTAGGCTCTGTAAAATCAATGGCTGCATTAACCATAGGAGATAGCTTCTGTTTTATAGATCCATTGATAGGAATTAACGATAATAAAGTGAGAGAATTAGTTAAGAACTATAAATCTAGTTATGAGCTAATGCCTAGCAGAAAATACTTTGAACTTGTAGTAAGCAACCCATATTACTATAAATACGGAAGCAAGACTTGGACAAGCTACTTCTATGAAAATAGTGCAGATATGGATGGTGACGGTGATGATACTGAATATCTGGATTTTGATGAAATTAAAGAAATGATAAGAAGACGCTATAACTCTAACGCTAGTGTATATAACTCCAACGATATTTTTCATAACGGCTTTGATGGACAATCAGTAGTAAAGGATGGAGTCAAGCACTATGTAGTAGCTGGCTCAAGTCTTCCGACCCTGTATACAATGGAAGCCCATGACCCTTGGTATAGAGGCTTGCATTTTGATGAAATCAACTTTAATATTGGTGATGCTACAGTTCCATTCCCAAGCGCATGTGATCTTGGAAATCCTAATATAACCCAAAAGAAATTTGTTTATGAAGTAGATCATATGAAGCTGCCAGTTAATCCTGAGGTAATTACCTATATAAAACAGGTTTTATCATCTACAACCTCTACAGCAGCAGAAAAATCCGATGATGAAGCCGAAGTGCTGAAAAGAGGTATAAATGGCACAATAATATTAGTAAAAAGTGATAAGTCTCCTACTGTTTATAACAAAACCAATAAATCATTAAAAATAGGATATGTACAAGCTGAAAATGGACTTAAGCTGCTAAATACCATTGAGAAAGGCTCATATATACAAACCCTCGGAGAAATGTATATTGTCTATGTACCAGGTCAGCTTAAAGACTATGGAATTGAGGTTGCAGGAACCAGCGTAGCAAGTATTCAGGCAAGAGAATATGCAGCTACACAAGTGATAAAAAAAGATACCATTGAGAACCTTAATTTAAATAATACAAATAGTACAATATTATTGAATTTTAATGAAGCTACTAGCAAGCTGAATATAGTAAGTAAATAAAAAAGAACTAAGCTGGTTATTGAGGATACTACTTTAATAACCAGCTTTTATCATTAATACTATACATATGACCATACTCTGCAATGGTTGTGTTCCAGATTCTGTCGTACAGTCTGCCGCTTTTGAAAAGCCTGTTTGCCTTTTTTCTAAAGGCTGATTCATCCTTAGAATTCATCATTACGAGGGCAAGTCTTGCTTCTTCCTGTAACATTCGAGCTTCTTCCAAAGGATGGCTGCAACATGTATTCAGACCTGATTGGATTATTTCTAATGCTTTATTAAAATTCCCTAAATGTCTGTGATATCTTGCCAAAATCTCGTAGCAGTGTAAATCCTTAATATTATTCTCAACTAAAGTATTCAAATCATACTTCATCATATTAACAGCTTCATCTAACTGCCTGCTGACAATGAATGCATCTACTTTGTAAAATGTGCTGCGAATAGTGCCAGTACGATAGTTGGACTTGACAGCATAGTCGTATGCCTTAGATAGCGCACTTAAAGCCTCTTCTATATTTCCGATCTCGATATAAAGATCACCAATACCTATAAAGGTTAAACAAAGCTTAAAATAATTAGCTTCTTTTGCGAGGAGACTAACAGACTTACTAAATGAATCTATGCTTGTGTTGAAATTGCAGTAATATTGATGAAGGGTGGCAAGATTATTGTATATTGCTGCTTGTTCCTTTTGAGAAGCTAAATGCTCAATGTTGTGGACACAGTAGTCATACACACTCATAGAAGAATTGTAATTACCATTTAAGACATGAGCGGTAGCAATATTAAATAAGGATAAAACAAACATTCTCTTATTAACATATCTCTTGCTAATGCTTAGAGCTTTGTAGGCAAAGTAAATTGCTTGATCAAAATTGTTTTTGTTCAGATTAACACACCAAAGATGATTGTAAAGTTGGGCAATTTTTAGAGGCTCAATATTAGGATGAATAGAAGCCTTAATAATGCTTTCCGCCAAATCCCATTTTTCAAAGGGAGATAGAATCGCTATTAAATCATCTGACAGAATGTTTTCAATAGCTGATTCTTTTTCAACATTAGTACCAGCGGCTATAATATCATTTTTCAGAATAATATCGTTAACAGTACATTGAAGATATTGTGCAAGTAACTTTGCATTATGGCTTGCAATTCGCTTTACCTTTCCACTGGTCCATCGGTTAATAGTTATTTTATCAACTCCTATCTTTGATGCCAGCCAGACTTGTTTTAGATCCAGTTCTTTAATACGTTGGTTAATAAAGCTTGTGTTTAGAGGTGATGTATTTTCTTTTTTCATATTCATATTATTGCACATATACCAATACTTTTCAATGCATCAACTGTAAATAAACTGATTCCAGTGTTTCATATTTTGTTTGACTAGCATAATATAATAACATATAATGAGGTTAGAATATTAGGATGTTCGGACAACCGAAACTTGGGGGGTGGTTATTTGAGCAAACAGCTAAAAAAAATAGAAGCTGAACTTCGGAAAAACATATCAAACTCCATTGAATGCAGAGAATGGAGAAACTCTATTGTACTGGAAGGCAAGGTTGAAAGCTGGGATACAGTAACAGCCGCAGGGAAAAAAGCGGCAAACAGGGGGTATAAGGGAGTTGTAAACAAACTAACCGTCAAAGGACTTGAAATACCGCAGATCAATAGTCCTTCGTTTACCGATACAACCCTGCAAGGGAAAAAGGTAGATGTACTGGTTATAGGCGGCGGCATAATCGGCTGCTCTATCGCCAGAGAGCTGTCAAAGTGGGATATATCAGTGCTGCTGGTGGAAAAGGAAGAGGACTTGGCAATGCACGCCTCATCAAGAAATGACGGAATGATCCACCCGGGCATTGAGCCAAAGCCTGGATCTAAAAAAGCATATTTCAATATCAAAGGCAATGAAATGTATACTAAAATAGCTCAAGAACTGGATGTACCAATGCGAAGAAGCGGCTCTCTGGTCGTTTATGACAGCTATTGGGTAAAATTCATATATCCATATCTTAAAATCAGAGGAAACAAAAATGGCATAAAGGATTTCAGGCTTTTAAGCAGAGCTGAGGCAAAGGCTCGTGAACAGTGGATTTCAGACAGTGTATCAGGGGGTATACTTTTCAATACAACAGCAGTGCTTTCACCCTACAAGCTCACTATAGCTTATGCAGAAAATGCCATGATGAATGGAGCAGAAATAAGTCTAAATACAATAGTACTAGGTATGAAAAAGCATAAGAATGATATCACTTCTGTACTTACCAATCGAGGAGAGATTTTTCCCAGAATAGTTATTAATGCAGCAGGAGTATACTCCGACAAAATAGCAGAAATGGCAGAGGATAATTTTTTTACCATACACCCTCGCAAGGGTCAGGTACTGCTGCTTGATAAAAAGAAGGGCAGTATGCTTACCTCTGTAATAGGCAAGCTCAGCATTACAAATGTCAAGGGAACAACAAAGGGCGGCGGCATTGTAAGAACCATAGAAGATAACATACTGGTAGGCCCCGACTCTTATGAACAGCCCTATAGAGAGGACTACAGCACAAGCAGAGAAAATATAGAAAATCTTATGAAAAAGCATTTTGAAATACTACCAATACTAAAACCCTCAGACGTTATAACCTATTTTGCAGGCATCAGAGCAGCCACCTATGAGGAGGATTTTATAATAGAAGCCTCAGAATACGTGCCAAACCTGATACATGCCGCAGGAATACAATCACCGGGACTTGCATCTGCACCTGCAATTGCTGAGGAAATAGAAAGGCTGACCTGCAAGGTATTATCACAGTATAAGCAAATCAATAAAAAACAAAGCTGGAATCCTATCAGAAAAGGCATACCAGAGCTTCACAAAATGACACCAGAGGAAAGAAATAAATACATAAAGCAAAGACCTGACTATGGAGTTATAGTTTGCAGATGTGAGGAAATCAGCAAGGGTGAAATAATTGATGCAATCAAATCCCCTATACCCTGTGTAACTATAGACGGCATTAAAAGAAGAGTCAGAGCAGGACTGGGAAGATGTCAGGGCGGCTTCTGTCTGCCAAATGTTGTCAAGCTTATACAAAATGAAGCTGGCATAAAAGCTATAGAAATCACAAAAAAAGGAAATGCCTCTAATTTGCTGACAGGTGAAACCAAAACTGACAGCATAGCAAAGGAGGTAAAAAAATGAGCGAAATAAAGACCTATGACGTTATAGTCCTTGGTGCAGGGCCAGCAGGACTGGCGGCAGGATATGCAGCCAAACAAGCTGGAGCTGATGTGCTGATCGTAGAGCGTGAAGATAGAGCAGGGGGAATACTTAAGCAGTGTATACATGACGGCTTTGGAATAATACGCTTTAAACAAAAGCTTACAGGACCCGAATATGCAGAACGATATATCAAAATGGTTAATGAGCTGTCCATACCAATGCTGATGTCTACCTTTGTACTAGGTATACAAAAAAACAATGAGTTATTTGAATTGCAGTTAGTAAACAAAAAAAACGGAGTATTCGCCCTAAGAGCAAGAGCACTTGTACTGGCAAACGGCTGTAGAGAACGAACCTCAAAGCAGGTTTTTATACATGGCTCAAGACCAGCGGGAATATATACCGCAGGTACTGCCCAGTACTTTGTAAACATTATGGGGATGCTGCCCTGCAAGGAATGTGTAATACTTGGCAGCGGCGATATAGGGCTCATAATGGCAAGAAGACTGACACTGGAAGGCTCCAAGGTATTGGGGGTATACGAAGCAAAATCAACTCCCTCAGGCTTGGCAAGAAATATAGTACAGTGTCTTGAAGACTATAATATACCTCTGTACCTATCTCATACAATAACCAGAATTATAGGCAGCGGCAGGGTAGAGGCAGTCGAAATTTCCAAAGTTGATGAAAGCATGAAGCCAATTTCAGGTACAGAGCAGGTTGTAAAGTGTGACGGCGTAATACTATCAGTAGGCTTGGTACCAGAAAATGAAATAGCTGAGTCCCTAGACATTAAGTTGGATCCAAACACCAAGGGACCCCTTGTAGATCAGAATTTTATGACAACAATGGAAGGTGTTTTTTCCTGCGGCAATGCTTTGCATGTCAATGATCTGGTGGATTATGTCTCAGAAAGCGGTGAGCTGGCAGGATTGCAAGCCTCAAGATACGCAAGAAACAGCCATAACAGAAATCTAATAGAGATAAAATCAAACAACAGGGATTTTCTTTATGTAGTACCGCAGTATATTGATACAAGTTCAGACAATAAAAGTGCAGTAATTTACTACCGTTCAAGAGACGTAAAGCAGAATGTCAAGGTAATAATAAGGTGCGGATATAACATAGTTTACCAGAATAAGCATAGTGTAATAAGACCTCCCGAAATGGAAAAGGCTGAACTTGACCTGAGTAATATTAGTATAAATCAGGACTGCAAGCTTGAAATTATAATGACGGAGGGATAAGAATGAGAAAAATCACATGCATCATTTGTCCCAGAGGCTGTACCCTTGAAATTGAAGAAGCACAGGGAAACGAGGGTTATATTGTAACAGGGCAGATGTGCAAAAGAGGCAGAGAATTTGCCATAAATGAGCTTACTAACCCTACAAGGACAATTACCACTACTGTAAAAACCATATACCCTGAAATTCCTAGACTGCCTGTTAAAACCAGCGGAGAAGTACCCCTAGGTAAGATTTTTGAGGTAATGAAGGTTATTGATAAAGCTGTAGTAACACATATGGTTAAATCCGGCGAAGTAATAGTAAAAAATGTTTTAGATTTAGATGTTGATATAGTTGCTGCTTCTGATATGTACATTATGATGGGGGTATAAAAATGAGCCAAGAGTATGTTTTATCTATAGATTGCGGAACTCAAAGCGTTAGAGCCTTGATATTTGATAAAAGGGGAAATCTTATTGCAAAAGAAAAGGTAGAATTTGAGCCATATTTTTCCCACCACCCCGGATGGGCAGAGCAAGACCCGGCTTTATACTGGGACAGCACATGTATAGCCACCCAGAAACTAAAACAAAGCTATCCAGAAATATGGAAAAATATTATCGGAGTATCCATTACTACCCAAAGAGACACAGGGGTATTGGTAAATAGCAGCGGTGAGGTGCTTCGTCCTGCAATAATCTGGCTGGATCAAAGGATGGCAAGGTGCAGTGAACAGCTTCCCTTTATGGATAATATAATGTTTTCTGCTGTAGGAATGAACAAAACTATAGATATCGTACGAAAAAAAAGCAAAGCAAACTGGATAAAAGAAAACCAGCCTGAAATATGGGAAAAAACCTGTAAATATCTATTGATATCTGGATATTTCACATACAGAATGACAGGATTAATGATAGATTCCATAGCCAATCAAGTAGGACATATACCATTTGAATATAAAAAGATGTCTTGGCCAAAGTCCGACACCAATTTCAGATGGAAGGTCTTTGGCATAGAAAGAGAAAAACTGCCCCAGCTTGCAGCACCGGGGGAGATACTAGGCAGCATAACAAAAAAAGCCGCAGAGGAAACAGGCATAAAAGAAGGGCTGCCGGTAGTAGCCTCTGGCTCGGACAAAAGCTGTGAGACCTTGGGGGTCGGCTGTCTTGATGAAGGCTCTGCAAGTATAAGCTTCGGAACAACAGCAACAATACAAACCACAACAAACAGATATTATGAGCCGATACAGTTTTTTCCATCATATACTGCGGTAGTACCGGGACACTACAACCCAGAAATTGAGATTAACAGAGGATACTGGATGATAAGCTGGTTTAAAAAGGAGTTTTCCTCCAGAGAAGTAATTGAAGCAAAAGAACGAAACATACAGCCCGAAGAGCTGCTCAATGAGCTTCTAAGCCAGATACCACCCGGCTCCCACGGCTTGATACTTCAACCCTATTGGGGAGCTGCCCATAAGATGCCGGAAGCCAAAGGCTCAATATTGGGCTTTGGAGATGTACATACAAGAGCACACATATACAGATCAATAATAGAAGGCATCAACTATGCACTTATTGACGGAACAGAGAAAATAGAGAAAAAATCCAAGCAGAAAATCGAAAGAATAATGCTTTCGGGCGGAGGCTCCCAAAGCGATATAATATGCCAGATTACAGCAGACATGTTTAATAGAAGCGTATACAAGGGAATAACCTATGAAGCCTCTGGACTTGGAGCTGCAATAAGCTGCATGGTGGGACTCGGAAAGTACAACAGCTATTATGATGCAGTAAAAGGAATGGTAAGGTACAGCAAGGAATTTAAGCCTGACAGCAGCAATTCAGAAATATACAGCAAGCTGTACAACAGAGTATATAAAAAGGTATATTCCAAAATAAGAGGTCTATACAAAGAGATACAGGACATAACAAAATATCCTGAATATTAAAGGGGGAAATATAAATGTCAACAACAAAAAAATATAAAACCGAACCAGAACCAAAATGGTACGAACAAGCACCTCCTGAACAGTCCTACAGATCCATACTAAAATGGGGCTCGCCAAGCGAGTTTAAGCACCCAAATGAGCGTTTATATAGATTAATGAAGCAAACCTTCAAAATGACAGACGAGGACTTTAAAAACCCACAAAAGCTAGGTCTGGAAAAAGTACATGTGAACAATTCCATAAGCTTAACTATAGAGCAGATAGATGTTCTTAGAGACATAGTTGGCACTGAAAATTGCAAAATAGACGGCTATTCAAGACTGCAAATAGCCTACGGAAAGACTATGATTGACTGTATGCGCCTAAGAGAGGGAATCGCTGAAAATATCCCCGACGTAGTACTCCACCCAAGAAGCAAGGAGGATATAGCCGCTATAGTAAAATACTGCAATGAACAAAGAATACCAGTATACATTTACGGCGGAGGATCCTCGGTAACTAGAGGAGTGGAATGTGTAAAAGGCGGAGTATCTCTCGATATGCGAGTACATATGAAGCGTGTAATAAAGTTTAATGAAAGAAACCAGACAATAACAGTTGAAGCAGGCATGTCGGGCCCAGACTTGGAAAAAGTGCTTAACAATGCACAAGAGCTTTTCGGAGCCAAAAGAGCATATACCTGCGGACATTTCCCCCAATCCTTTGAATATTCAGTAGTAGGCGGCTGGGTAGTAACCAGAGGAGCAGGACAAAACTCAACCTATTTTGGTAAAATCGAAGATCTGGTTATCAGTCAGGAATATGTTACTCCGGCAGGTATAATAAAATCAGACGAATACCCTGTAAATGCCACAGGACCATCCATTGACGAAATAATGATGGGCAGCGAGGGTGCTTTCGGAGTACTGGTATCAGCCACCTTAAGGATATTCAGACATATGCCGGAGAATCAGAGGCGTTTCAGCTATGTTTTCAAGACTTGGGATGATGCAATGGAAGCAACAAAAGAAATAATGCAGGGACAGTTCGGTTATCCATCTGTATTCAGAATATCTGACCCCGAGGAAACTGATGTGGCTATGAAGCTGTATGGAGTAGAAGGCACAGCAATAGACAAGCTGCTTATAGCAAGAGGCTACAAGCCTATGGAAAGATGCTTGATGCTGGGCTTTACTGACGGAGAAAAGGACTTTACAAAGGTAGTAAAAAGAAAGCTTCACAAGGTATGCAAAAAATACGGTGCAATGTACACAACAGGATACGTAACAAAAAACTGGGAGCATGGAAGATTCAGAGATCCATATCTGAGAGACAGCTTGCAGGACTTTGGAGTAATGACAGACACCCTTGAATGTACAGTATCATGGGATAATATGAAATACGTGCATGAGGGAGTAAGGGAGTACTGCCACAGCAGACCAGACACAATCTGCATGACCCATATGTCCCATATGTACCCCCAAGGAGCTAATTTATACTTTATTTTCATAGCAAAAATGAACACCATTGAAGAATACAAGGCGTATCATTCAGGCATACTTGACGCAATACAAAAGCACGGAGCAACCATGAGCCACCACCATGGAATAGGAAAAATGATAGCACCTTGGCTGGAGGGACAAATAGGCAAAAATCAAATGGATGTATATAGGGCTTTAAAACGTCATTTTGACCCTAATAATATAATGAATCCCGGCGGAACACTGGGTCTGGACTTAAAAGAAGAAGAAAAAAGATTTAATAGATAATAAAAGGATTTTAAAAACTGTTACCCAATTTCATTTTGGATAACAGTTTTTTTATTATTTAAT
>CALGKJ010000043.1 GCA_937930535.1 uncultured Clostridia bacterium | reverse complement strand
GATAATATAGTTTATGAATAAACAGCAAAAATTAAGGAGGAAAAATAACAATGACAATTATTACTGATGTATTTGCAAGAGAGATTTTAGATTCAAGAGGAAACCCAACAGTTGAAGTTGAAGTTGAACTTGAAAATGGTGTAATAGGCAGAGCGGCAGTTCCATCAGGAGCTTCCACAGGTGCTTTTGAAGCAGTTGAGCTTAGAGACGGCGACAAAGCAAGATATCTAGGCAAAGGCGTATTAAAGGCTGTTGAAAATGTTAATGAAATAATAGCTCCAGAAGTAATCGGAATGGATGCTAGAGATCAAGTGGCTATAGATGAGCTTATGATAGAGCTTGATGGAACACCAAACAAAGCTAAGCTTGGTGCAAATGCTATACTAGGTGTTTCACTTGCAGTAGCTCATGCAGCAGCAGAATCAGCAGGACTTCCTTTATATCAATACATAGGCGGAGCAAATGCTAAGACACTTCCAGTTCCGATGATGAACATCATCAATGGTGGAAAGCATGCTGACAATAACGTTGATATACAAGAGTTCATGGTAATGCCAGTAGGCGCAAACAGCTTCAGAGAAGCTTTAAGAATGTGTGCTGAAGTATTCCACAACCTAAGAACAGTATTAAAAGCAAAAGGCTATAACACAGCAGTAGGAGACGAAGGCGGTTTCGCTCCAAACCTTAAATCCAATGAAGAAGCACTTCAAGTAATAGTAGAAGCAATAACAAAAGCTGGTTACAAGCCAGGTGAAGAATTCTTCATAGCTATAGATGCTGCTTGTACAGAAATGTATGAAGAAGCTAAAGCTAAAGGCGAAGAAGGCAGCTACTTCTTCTGGAAATCAGGCTTCACAAAGACTAAGGAAGAAATGGTTGAGTTCTGGGCTGATCTAGTAAACAGATACCCAATAATCTCACTTGAAGACGGTATGTCAGAAGAAGATTGGGATGGCTGGAAGCTGTTAACAGACAAGTTAGGCGAAAAGATTCAATTAGTTGGCGATGATTTATTCGTTACTAACACAGAAAGACTTGAAAGAGGTATAAAGAAGGGCGTTGCTAACTCTATACTTATAAAAGTTAACCAAATCGGTACACTAACTGAAACGCTAGACTCAATACAAATGGCTAACAGAGCAGGCTATACAGCAGTTGTATCCCATAGATCCGGGGAAACAGAAGATGTTACAATAGCTGATTTAGTAGTAGCAGTAAACGCAGGTCAAATTAAGACTGGTGCACCTTCAAGAACTGATAGAGTAGCTAAGTACAATCAGTTGTTAAGAATAGAAGAAGGACTAGGCTCAATGTCCAAATACCTAGGAATGAAAACATTTTTTAATATCTAAAAATACAGTTATATAATTTACGATAGCAATAATGGGATAATTTTATATCCCATTATTGTATTTTGTAATTCTTTATGTTAAAATGTTGTTTATGATACATGGAAAATTGTTATAGTTTTCTAAAATTTCCGTTGGAAGTCTTACTATTGCAATAGAATGGAGGTGTGAGGCTTGATAAAAATATTATTAGTTGGATTACTATTCTTAGTATCAGTTATACTGATTGCAGGTGTTCTGTTGCAACCAGGTAAGAGTGCCGGACTCTCAGGATCAATAGCAGGAGGTGCTGAACAGCTTTTTGGAAAGAAAAAGGGTAAAGGCTACGAAGCGCTGGCAGCTAAGGTTACTACAGTATCTGCAATACTATTTATGATTTTATGTATTGTACTGGTTGTTTTTAAAGATTCTATATTCTAATTAATATTAAAGTTAGATTTGTTCAAAATAGCCTAACAGCGATGTTAGGCTATATTACGACTTTTTAATGTATACAGTATTATAGGCTGTACATTTGTATATGTGCTATAATAATATAGGTGATTTTAAAGTAATATGCTAATTAATATTGTACTATTTAATATCTTGTATAACACAATGTTCATTACAATTAAACTTATAGAGAAACAACTTTAAAATTAAGCATATCCAGTTGTTTCTCACAAAGAAATTAGCAACTCTTAACGAAAAGTATTTTGAGTTTTAGAGTTGGTTATCTATAGTATAGTGGGAGGATGAATGAATGAATCTAGCAATATTAGCTCCTTTAGCAGGAGTATTGGCTTTAGCCTTTGCATGGCTGCTGGCATCAAATATCGCCAAACAGGATGCAGGCAGCGATAGGATGAAAGAAATAATGGGATATATACATGAAGGAGCAATGGCGTTTCTTTTCAGAGAATACAGGGTACTTTCAGTTTTTATTATTCTTTTGGCAATTATAATAGGTATATTTCTTAAAAGCTGGCTGACTGCAATCTGCTTTGTAACAGGTGCTGTTTGCTCCATACTTGCAGGATTTTTTGGTATGAAGGTGGCTACAAAGGCTAATGCAAGAACTGCTAATGCAGCACAAAAAGGACAAAATGCTGCACTGGGGATAGCCTTCAAAGGCGGAGCCGTAATGGGAATGTGTGTAGCAGGACTTGGACTGCTGGGCGTAGGTGCTTTATATATATTGATTAAGGATCCCAAAATAATAACAGGCTTTGGACTTGGAGCCAGCTCAATTGCACTTTTTGCACGTGTAGGCGGAGGTATCTATACCAAGGCGGCAGATGTAGGAGCGGATTTAGTTGGAAAGGTTGAAGCGGGTATTCCAGAGGATGATCCCCGAAATCCAGCAGTTATAGCAGATAATGTTGGTGATAACGTCGGAGATGTTGCAGGAATGGGAGCAGACTTATTTGAGTCCTATGCAGGATCAATAATTTCAGCTATTACACTTGGTGCAATAGCCTACGCTGATAAAACAGAAGGTGTTTTATTTCCATTACTGCTGGCATCATTAGGTATTATTGCATCAATAATAGGGAGCTTATTTGTTAGAACAGGAGAAAAATCAAACCCACAAAGTGCTTTAAAAAATGGTACATATGCAAGCTCTGCTTTGGTATTAATCGGAGCAGCCGCTTTAAGCAAATATTTATTTAATAATTTTAATGCGTTCTATGCAGTAGCAGCAGGACTGATAACAGGAGTCATAATTGGCTTTGTAACAGAGGTCTACACCTCAGGAGATTATAACTCTGTTAAAAAGATATCAAAGCAATCTGAGACAGGTGCAGCAACAACCATAATAAGCGGTCTAGGCGTTGGGATGATGTCAACAGTAGTACCGGTGATATTTATTTCTATAGCTGTACTTATATCCTACAGATTTGCAAATCTATATGGTATAGCCCTTGCAGCAGTAGGTATGCTTTCAACGGCTGGAATGACGGTAGCAGTCGATGCTTATGGACCTATAGCAGACAATGCAGGAGGAATAGCAGAAATGGCACACTTACCCAAAAGCGTTAGAGCTATTACTGATAAGCTGGATTCAGTAGGCAATACTACCGCCGCTATAGGTAAAGGCTTTGCAATAGGCTCTGCGGCATTAACAGCTCTGGCACTATTTGCATCCTATTCACAGGCTGTTGAGTTGAAAGTGATTGATATACTCAATCCTGATGTTATGGTAGGCTTATTTATTGGTGGTATGCTCCCATTTCTTTTCTCAGCATTAACAATGGAGGCAGTTGGCAAGGCTGCATATCAGATGATTGAAGAGGTAAGAAGGCAGTTTAGAGATATACCAGGCATAATGGAAGGTAAAGCTAAGCCAGATTATGCAAAGTGTGTTGATATTTCTACTGCATCAGCATTAAGAGAAATGATAGTACCCGGATTATTGGCAGTTGTAGTACCCATTGCTGTTGGTTTATATGATAAAGGAGCACTTGGCGGATTAATCGCAGGAGCAGTAGTAACAGGGGTACTGCTTGCAATAATGATGGCAAACGCAGGTGGAGCATGGGATAATGCTAAGAAATATGTAGAGTCAGGGGAACATGGCGGAAAAGGCAGTGACGCTCATAAGGCTACAGTTGTTGGCGACACCGTTGGAGATCCATTTAAGGACACTGCAGGTCCGGCTATGAATATTTTAATCAAGCTTATGACAATAGTTGCACTTGTTTTCGCTCCGTTGTTCATATAGAATAAAAATAAGAGGATGGTAATTATGCTAAGATTAACCATCCTCTTATTTTTACTATAGCTAAAAGTCTCTAAGCTCTTTTGGAGAAACAACTGGAAGCATTAAAATATGAAGTTGTTTCTCTATAAATGTACAAGAGTCTGAGCAGTAAGGGGGATTCTATTGATTTATGTTATAATTTATATATTAGTAATTAATATGGCAGGGTATATAACCATGGGAGTGGATAAGAGAAAGGCAAGAAAGCACAGACGGCGAATCAGTGAAAAAAATTTATTTACAATGGCAGCACTAGGTGGTGCTATAGGTATATGGGCAGGGATGAGCGCATTTCATCATAAGACCCTGCATAAAAAGTTTAAGTATGGCATCCCATTTTTAGCCATAATAAATATAGCTGCATATACATATGCGGTTTACTTAACTTCTTAGTGTTAAATTATAATTTCCTAGGAAATATTATTTAGAAATATGTCGGATTTTAAATATGGACATATTATATGCAACTCTTGAACATAATAAATATATAAATGATTAGTACTTTATATATAATATTATATTGAAGTATGTTCGGAGGAACGGAAGTGTCAGCAAATATAAATGAACTAACTAAAAGTTTTTATCACAAAGGGAATAGCATAGGAATACTGCTTATACACGGTTTTTGCAGTACACCGGCAGAAATGAGAGAATTGGGTGATTTTCTAAAAGATAAGGGTTATACAGTAAAAGCAATTCTTCTTAAAGGACATGGCAGTACGATAGCCGATATGAAAAAGACTAATTATAGGGACTGGATAAAATCTGCTGTAGAAGGCTATAAAACTCTAAAATACGAGTGTGATCAGGTATTTGCTGTTGGCTTATCCATGGGCGGCTTGTTAAGCCTCTATTTAGCAAGAAACTTTGATGTAAAAGGAGTCATAAGCTTATCTACCCCAATAAAAGTATTAAACAGACGAAATTATATAGATTTTACGAAGAGCTATTTTAGCAAACGCAAAAACAGAATCAAAGAGCTTAAGGATATGATGTATAAATGCAACAGCAATACTATTATTGGCTATGATAAGGCTCCATTAATAAGCATTTATAATCTTTTCCGGCTTATAAGATATATAAAAAATAATCTAACTAGAATTAATAAACCTATATTAATTATGCAATCATATAGAGATAGAATAGTGAATCCCATTAGTGCGAATATTATATATAAAAGAATAGCTTCAACAGATAAAAGCATAGTATATTTACATAGAAGCGGACATATAGTTACCAGTGATTGTGACAAGGAAAGAGTTTTTTCAGAAGTAGACAAATTTATTATAGAGAAACAACTTCAATATTAAAATAATTTAAAGATGGTATTTCTATTTGATAGAACATGTACATAGTGATTACTTAATGCAATTTCTTTAATGTGTTATATATAAAAACAAAAGAAAAAATAAAATAAGAATAGGTAGGTGTATATTATTGGAAAATAATATTAAACAAATAGTTTTGGATTTTATGAAGACAGATGCATATAAACCATTATCTTATGAAGAGCTTAAAGCAGAACTCAATATTGATCAAGAAAATCTATCAGAGTTCAATCAGTCGCTAAAGGAGCTGGAGGATAACGGAGATATAATCATCACCAAGAAGAAAAAATATGGAACAACAGAAAGAATGAACCTAATAGCGGGACGTATACAGGGAAATAAAAAAGGCTTTGCATTTCTGATCCCTGACAATAAAGATTTTAAAGATTTATTCATTCCACAGGAAAAACTGAATGGTGCTATGCACAATGATAGAGTTATTGCCAGACTTACATCACCGGAGCTTCAAACCAAAAAAAGCGAGGGTGAAGTAATAAGGATATTAAAGAGAGCCAATGAAAAAATTGTGGGTACCTTTGAAAACAGCAAAAACTTTGGTTTTGTAGTACCCGATGATCCAAGGATATATCAGGATGTTTTTATCTCAAAGGGAGACTTTAACGGAGTAAAAGACGGATTTAAGGTAGTAGTAGAAATAACTCAGTGGCCAGACGGAAGAAGAAATCCTGAAGGAAAGATAGTTGAGATACTAGGACATAAGGATGATATAGGGACAGATATTCTATCCGTTATCCGAGGACACAATTTGCCAGAAGACTTTCCGTCAGAGGTAGAAAGCCAAGCAGCAAAGATACCTGAAACGGTAAGAGAAGAAGAAATAGAAAAGAGAATGGATCTCAGAGATAGAATCATAGTGACCATAGACGGCGAAGATGCCAAGGACTTGGATGATGCTGTATCGGTTGAGAAGCTGGCTAATGGTAACTACCTATTAGGAGTACATATAGCAGATGTCAGCCACTATGTATTTGAAAGCAGCCCATTAGACAAGGAAGCACTTAAGAGAGGTACCAGTGTATACTTAATAGATAGAGTAATACCGATGCTTCCTAGACGTTTGTCAAATGGAATTTGCAGCTTGAATCCACAAGTTGAAAGACTAACCCTTAGCTGTGATATGGAGATAGATAAAAAAGGTAAAGTTCAAAAATATGAGATATACGAGAGTGTCATAAAGACAAAGGAAAGAATGACATATAAAAATGTAAACAAGATACTTACAGACAATGATCCAGAGACAATAGAAAGATATAAAGAGCTTGTACCAACCTTTAAAGTAATGGATGAGCTAAAGCAAATATTAAATAATAAGAGAAGAGTAAGAGGAAGCGTAGAATTTGAGTTCCAGGAAACAAAGATAATACTTGATGATAAAGGTACACCTATTGAAATAAGACCTTATGACAGAGGTGTATCAGAGCAGATAATTGAGGAATTTATGCTGGTATGTAATGAAACTATAGCAGAGCATATGTATTGGAAGGAAAGACCCTTTGTATATAGAGTTCATGAAGATCCCGATCCGGAAAAAATAGAAACCTTCAACGAATTTATACACAATTTTGGATACGCATTAAAGGGACTTGCGGAAGTACATCCAAAGGCTTTACAGCAGCTTATGGATCAGGTGAAGGGTACAAGAGAGGAAAGAATAATAAGCACACTGATGCTTCGTTCTCTTAAAAAGGCAAGGTATACTAGTTTGACCAACGGTCACTTTGGGCTTGCAGCTAAATATTACTGCCATTTTACTTCACCAATAAGAAGATATCCTGACCTTATTATTCACAGAATAATAAAAGAAGACTTACATGGGAAGCTAAATGAAAAGCGATTAAGAGAACTAAGCTCCAAAATAGAGCAGATTGCGGATCAATCATCAATAAGAGAAAGAATGGCAGAGGAAGCTGAGCGAGAAGTGGAAGATCTTAAAAAGACCGAATACATGAAGAAAAAAGTAGGAGAAGAATACGAAGGTATAATCTCAAGTGTAACCTCCTTTGGTATGTTCGTTGAGCTGGATAATACAGTAGAAGGCTTGATTCACATAAGCAATATTGAGGATGACTACTATATCTTTGATCAAAAGCACCATATGCTGATAGGTGAAAGACTGAAAAAAACCTACAAGATAGGTGATGTAGTAAAAATCCGTGTGGTAAAAGCAGACGTAGCAAGCAGGACTATTGACTTTGCATTAATATAAAAAACAGGGGAGGGTATTTCTGAGGAAAATACCTTCCCCTGTTTTAAAAATAAGAATATTAGCTATCGACAAGTATATGAATATACACAGGGAAAATGTTACAAAGCACTAGGTATAACAGTTAGGTTGACATAATGTTGGGTGGTGTTGTAATATATAGGTATAGCGAACTTTAGGATCGGGATATCACAGCAATTGCAAAATAGAAAAGTGCAGTGAGATTGTTTTATTATGTAACTTATGAAGCAGCAATTGAGTGCTATGCAACAGTGAACCCAACTCATTGTGTTTATCACCTATCTAAGCTTTGTTCGAAACACTTTTAGAAAGAAATTCGCTTCCCTATCTTAATAAAAATACATAAGGACTTAGAACCCGGAGTTTCACGGTATTTTACCTTGGATTTCGGGATTTCTTCTATTATGTGCTTTAGAGGTTCGTTTCAAGAAAAAATGTACTATAGGGAAGCAACCATATTCGTAGACTAGCTATTGCTTCTATTCTAGGTATTTATTATTAAGGTAATGTTTGTCTAAATCTAATAAAATACAGTATTTAATTGTATTGTAGAAGCAAAGGGGAAAATAATCATGCTTTTTAAAAAAGAAAAAAATAATTATAACCTTCTTTTAGCTGAAAGTGAAGCTCTATTAGAAGCCGTAAAGGCGGGAAAAATTGGTGCACGAGCTGGTGTGCAAAATATACCTCCAGAGGCTCAGCAAATTATCCATAATTTTAATAGTATGCTGGATATAATAAATAATAATAACCAACGGATGTTAGAATCCTTTGAGTTAGTTAATAAGGCTACAAATGTTGGATTATGGGAAATGTTTGTGGTTGGAGGTGATCCTGTTAATCCTGACAATAAATATATCTGGGCTGATCAGTTCCGTAAGATGTTGGGATTTAACAATGAACATGACTTTCCTAACAGGAGCGAAAGCTTGATTGACCGTATACATCCCAAAGATAAAGATATGGTAATGAACGCTTTTATGGGTCATTTGATTGATCAATCAGGGCGAACTCCCTATGATGTTAAATATCGTGTTCAGCAAAAAAATGGGGAGTATCGTTGGTACCATGCCACAGGGACTACTGTAAGGGATAAAGCAGGAGTTCCATTAAGAGTAGCAGGAGCATTATATGATATACACGAAAAGAAAACGAAAGAAGATGAACTGGAAACTATTGTTACACGATTTGAACTGATCAACAAAGCACTAGCCGCTGATGAAGAGCTAAGTGATGCTCCTTGGGATATGAGTGTTATTGCTGGTGATCCAGTTAATCCTAATAATGAATTCTGGTGGTCTCCGCAATTCCGTAAGCTCTTAGGATATAACAATGAACAGGACTTTCCCAACATACTAAGCAGTTGGAGTGAGAAGCTGCATCCTGAGGATTATGATCGTGTTATAGCAGCATTTGCTGCACATTTAAATGACAGAACTGGAAGAATACCATACAGTGTAGAGTATCGATTAAAGCTTAAAAGTGGAGAATATAGATGGTTTTATGCCGGCGGCGAAACACTTCGTGATAAAAATGGTGTTCCTTTGCGAGTTGCTGGTACTTTGAAGGATATTACTAAGAAGAAAATGAAGAAGCAGCTAGAGCAGGAACTGGCTGTAATGATGGAACAGCTTGCAGAGTCGATGAATCAAATGGTAGCAGCTATAACAGGAGTTACCATTAGTGCTCAAGAGCTTGTTTCTGCCCAGGATGCTACATTAGAATCAGCGCAGAAAACCAAAATAAGTGCAGACTCAACAACTCATATTATTGAGCTAATTAAGCAGTTTGCTGAACAAACTAATTTACTGGGATTGAATGCTGCAATTGAGGCTGCAAGAGCAGGAGAGCAAGGTAAAGGATTCAGCGTAGTTGCAGAAGAAGTTCGTAAGCTGGCAATAAGCAGTGCAAATGCTGTAGAGCAAATTAAAGGCAGCCTAAGCGATATGAAAAGTTCCTTGGGAGTTATTGTGAATCATATAGGAACTATGACTACATTAACTCAATCTCAGGCGGCTTCTACACAAGAAGTAAATGCTTCTATCGAGGAAGTCAATGCTATGACGGAAGCTGTTATGAGCATTATTAAGAGAATGTAAAGTAATATTTGTGAAGAAGTTAGAAAATTGATAATGTGCTATTAGGTGCAAGAAATATAGAAATAATGAATAATATTAAGGGAATCAGCATAAGCTTGCTATATGTGAGTTTTTGCTGATTTTTCCATATTTATTTGTGCGTTTCATAGTCTGCTTTAGTTAAGTTAATCTAAAAATTCATATAAATAATAATGAAAGATACGAATATTTCATAGGCAAAATATTACATTGTTATTACAATTGTATTAAGATATAATAGTTAGGTTGACATCATGTTAGCTGGTGGTATAATATATAAATACAGCGAACTTTCAGGTGGGGATATTATGGCAAAAGATAATTTAAAAACAATTGCACAAAATAAAAAAGCAAGACACGACTATTTCATAGAGGAAACCTATGAAGCAGGAATTGAGCTTTTTGGAACTGAGGTTAAATCCATAAGAATGGGAAGCGTAAACCTCAAAGACAGCTATGCTCAAATAGATAAAGGTGAAATATTTGTATACAATATGCATGTAAGTCCCTACGAAAAAGGAAACATATTTAATAAGGATCCAATGCGAACCCGAAAGCTGTTAATGCATAAGCAGGAAATAGATAAGCTTATGGGATATGTACAGCAAAAGGGATATACGCTGATTCCTTTGTCAATATACCTTAAAGGCAGCTTAGTAAAGGTACAACTGGCAGTAGCAAAAGGTAAACAGCTCCATGACAAACGTCATGATATCGCTGAACGAGATGCCAAACGTGACATTGAAAGGCAATTTAGAGGTAAGGACTATTAGGAGTAATCAACTCTAAGCTCAAATAGTTTTCGCTAAGAGATGCTAACACCTTTCTGAGAACAAATCGTATAATTTTAATATTGAAGTTTGTTCTCAATAATACCAAAGTATTAGTATAATGCTAAAGCATTATTTGTTATTTTGCTTATTGCAGAGTAACATTGATGATATAAGGGGGCGTAATGGTTTCGACGGGGGTAGTAGAGATTGAGGTAGCGAGCCGTGGTCCCAGAGGCACGAAAAAAAGCTGGAAATTAAATTTAAACGCTAACGAAAATTACGCGTTAGCAGCCTAAGGCTGCTCGTTCAACCTAGAGTTACCGCACTTTAGGATTGGGCGTCATTTAGCGGTGTGCCTCACTGTAAGGTGAGGACGTCACTTATCTAAGCTTTGCGATAGGGATGTAAAATGAAGCTACTAAAGCTGTAAGCCTGTTAATCGGCGTGCAGCAGAGGGAATGTTAAAGGATTAACTGCGCTCGGAGAAGCTTTGGTTGAAGCACTTTCGGACAGGGGTTCGATTCCCCTCGCCTCCACCAAATAAGAATTTTATATTGATACATAGCAAACCCTTTGATTTCAAAGGGTTTTAGTGTTTTTTGTGTTAAAATATGTGTAGTTATTTGCTGGATTTTGTCGGTATTTGTGGTAGTATTAGGGTAAAATGCACCGGGGGTGTGCATTTAGGTGCATTTTGGACAAGGGGTGTGCACCTTTTAGCGTATATGGAATGCTGGTGAGTTTTGTTATGTTTGTGTATGCTGAGCATATGGATTTCGACAATATATTCTCAGTTTAACATATTGCTACCTAAGAAAAGACTATAAGTTTATTGTTGGGTTTTTATGGTATAATTAATACGAGTTTGTATAAGTGGAGGTGCTTTGTATGGATAGGTTTAATACCGATGAAGAAATAGTAAATTACATCAATGAAAGCTTGGAATCATTAGAATACTTTGAAGAACATCGATTATTTAAGGAAGAACAGCTTCAAGTGGATATAAGGCTTTTGTTTAGAATTAGAAATAGCATTGAATGGATAATCAGGATGAACAAAGTTCTAAAATTCATAAGCTTGTCACTTAATGAGTGTTTAAAGCTTGCTCAAGAATTGGACAGCCCTTTGGATGAAAATGAAATTAAGGACATGTATTCGTATTATTTGGAGAATTCAGCTTATCGGGTTTTGGTTCTTTGGGACTTATATAAACAGCTTGTAAATGAATACTATGCTGTGGGTTTTTTACGGCATAATGAATATAGCATCTTTAAATTGTTAATCAAGATTAGAAGTGAGAAAATATGGAACAAGAAAGATACACAGAAGCTTTTTAATTACTTGAATTCAGGTAATCATTTGTATGTAAGGAATTATTTGAGAAATTCATACACCCACAGCACTGATCCCACCTCAACATTTATTTTTCATGATTTTGATAGAAATAGGTTTGTTAAACCAGACATGGAGCATATTTTTCCGCATCACCCCTTTGAGAACATTGTAAGAGTCATAGATGATTTGAAAATGCTTATTTCATTAATTAATGAAGTAAACATAAAGATCCACTAATTCAAACAACATAAAAAAACTTGGTTAATATATCTAAATAATGATATAATATTGATATATCTATATTTAGGAGGTAATACTATGCCAGCAATAAGACCAAGTTCGGACTTGAGAAATAAATATACTGAAATATCAGAGTTCTGCCATAAATATAATGAACCGGTCTATATAACTAAAAATGGACAGGGAGACTTAGCAGTTATGAGCATTGAAACCTATGAAAAGCTAGTAGGCAAATTTGAATTATATAAATTGCTTGACGAGGGTGCAGATGCAATGCGAAAGAAGAAGGTAAGACCTTTTAAAGAAGCTTTGTCAGATATTGAGAAGGATTTATAAAATGAACACTTATGATATTCAAATCACTGAACCTGCTGAAATAGATTTACAAGCAATTGTTTCCTATATATCTAAAGAACTTTTAGAGCCTGAAGTTGCAAGAAAGGTAATTACAAAAATTGCTCAAGGTATTAACTCTTTAGAGGTTATGCCCTTAAGAAATGCATTAGTATCAGACAAAAGATTAGCATATAAAGGTATACGAAAAATAATCGTAGATAACTATATTATATTTTATATTGTTACTGAGGAA
The DNA here is from genome assembly GCA_937930535.1 of uncultured Clostridia bacterium. GTDB lineage: Bacteria > Bacillota > Clostridia > Lutisporales > Lutisporaceae > CALGKJ01. The sequence continues at coordinate 24,416 of CALGKJ010000043.1, read as the reverse complement.
AGCAAAACAGTTACAATTATAAGAATACTATATAATAGAAGAGACTGGCTGAGTCTAATATAAATAAAACTGGTAACAGGGAGCAGTTCATGTTTTAATCACCCCTGTTTTTTTATTTATATAGAAAGTGCCAATGAACTTACATCGGAATATTATAAAACATGCGCTTTCTATCAGATGTAAATAGTGTCTCATAATTTCGTCAATGTAAAAACTTTATCACTATTTATATAGAAGAAACGGAGATAGACTAGATGGCAAGACAAATAGGATTGAGAGATATACATATAGCGGCACTTACTAAGGATTATAATACAGGAGCTACTTATAATGTACCTAAAAAGCTTGAAAGGGCAATAAATGCCAAGCTCACACCTAAGTCAAATTCGGAGAACATTTACTCTGAAGATAGCGTTGAAGATGTTGTAACATCCTTTGAAGGTGTGGATGTTGAAATAGAAATTAATCAGTTATACCTTTAGAGCAGAGCGAAGGTTATAAAGGGGATTTGATTGAGAGCAAGGATAATATACCGCCTACTATTGCACTAGCGTTTTAATCTAAGAAGAACAATGGGAAGTATAGATTTGTATGGCTGTTGAAGGGGAGAAGCCACAGCCAAAGAGTGCAAAGCTAAAGGGGACTTTCTATGCTAGAGACTATGATGGGAATTATCGTTTTGTTGGAGATGCGGATGCTGTAGATATTGTTGATTGTAGAATTATATGGTAGAATGTAATAAAAAATTTGTAGTTGAAAAACATTAAGAGTAAGGTGTGAAGAAAATTTGTTTAATACTTTAGCTTATTTAGGAGAAAAACTAAATAAATCAAATATAGTATGGGGTGTTGGTGCTTCAATATTACTAAATCAATTTGGCTTTATAGATGATCCCAATGATATAGATATATTAGTTGATATTAATGATATAGATAGAACTGATGATATCCTTAAAAGCATTGGAGTAAGGAAAAAATTGGAGAGGGTAGATGTATATTCTACAGAATATTTCTATGAGTACATAATAAATCAAGTTGATGTTGATGTAATGGCAGGACTTAGAATCAATCATAAGAGCGGAGTATTCAAATACGTTTTTGATTATAATTCTATTTCTGAATATAGAAAAATAAATGGAATAGATATTCCATTCACATCATTAGAAGATTGGTATGTAATTTATCAGCTAATACCTAGGAGAGAGCTAAAGGTTAATATGATAGAAAATTATATACTATCAAACGGAATAAAGAAACCGCTTTTGTTAGAAAGAGCCGTAGAAGGTAATTTACCAATAGATGTAAGAGATAGAGTAAGAAAGATGTTAAATATATGGCAGAATACTAGATAGGTTATAGTTTTAGACAATAAAGCTTATAAAAAGGATAGTGAAAATATAGTGGAGTATGGAAGAAGTATAAGGTGGTTTAATAATTATCAAGATGAAATAGAGTTTTCAAAATCCAATAAATTTGACTTTATGCAAATCTGGTTTGCGAAAGGTGAGCTAGTACTTGATAAGGTATTATGCCCCAAAGAAAAATATATACTAGATTGTAAATTTCCAGCAATAATTCATGCTGTTTATGATATTAATGATTATGATAAATATAATAACGAATTAATTAGAATATTAAAATATCTAAATCACAAGGAGGTAATTATACATCCTGTTTGCGAAGAACATCCAGTAGATTCTGAAACAATAAATATACTTGCTGAGAATATTTATAAAACAAATCAGCTGCTTAAAAAGGATAATATTAAGTTATATATTGAAAACAATAGTGTGATTGATAAGATTAATTATACACCTAGCGACTTAAAAATAGTATTTGATAGAAATCCTGATGTTGAGTTGCTTCTTGATATTGCACACATAGATAACTATAATCATTTGCAGGAAATAATTAACGTTAAATTCCCTAAATGCTTACATATTGCAGATAAACGATTTAATGTAGAGCATGAGCATATTCCGATAGGACAAGGTGAACTGAATTTCGAATTAATCTTTCAAAATTATTTAAAGGGTTATGATGGAAAAATAATATTTGAAGTAGTTAATACAGATGAGGAAATTATCAAATCTAAGGATATAATACAAAAGATATTTATGGAAAGATAGGATTTTACAAAAGGATTGCATATTGATATATACTACAAACCAACAGGGAACAAAAACTCCCTGTTTTTTTATACCCAAAAACAGATTGGAGGTAAAACAAATGAAAGCAGTGGACTTAAAAAACAAAGGTATCAAGTTCACATTAGGTGATACGGAATACAGCCTAAAGCTCAATATGAACGTCTTTTGCGAGCTTGAGGAAATCTATGGGGACCTAAACAAAGCCTTTGAGGATTTACAAAACATGAAGATTAAAGCAATACGAGCCTTGATATATGCGGCGGTAAAGGTTGAAGATGATACTGCTACCTTAATGGAAGTAGGTGAGAAGCTAGGTGTCAATGATTTAGAAAGATTAGGTATAGCCATCAATGAAGCACTTAATACAGCAATGCCAGGGGTAGAAGAAAATATGGGGGAAGCATAAGCCATTCCAATGAGCAAGCATGGTCGTGGGAGTGGCTTTTGTATTTAGCGACTAATCTATTAAAAATGACAGAGGAGCAGTTTTGGAGCTGTACTCCTAAAAAGCTTCAAGCACTCTTTAAAATATATAAACAGGTTAATGGAATAGAGGAAGCAGAAGCTTATGATACCATTGACAATATTCTTTTTTAGATTGGAGAAGCTGGAGCAGGTAACGATAAATATTACGAATATCGTTATGAAGGAAAGATCAATGACCTTAAAAATGCAGTAAATTTTATATGTTGGAGCAAAACAGATATATCTGATAAGGCATCATATATTATAAGCACAGATGTAAATCTTGATAGTAAAGCTATATTAGAATACTATAAAAACCTTTGGGATATAGAGGTTAGTTAAAGATATCATAAGAATTCGCTAGATTTTGACCAGTATCAAGTGGAGTCTTTAACATCTATTAAAAGATACTGGAGCATGGTTTTTGTGACCCATATATTACTAGAACTCTTAGAGTACCAAGGTGAAAATTTAGGATTAAAGACCATAGGAGACACAATAGGGTGTTTTTATCAACAATATGTGGTTGAAATTGTAAATTTGTATACTAAGGTGCACTAAGTAGATATATTAAAGCTCTATGTATTACCAAGTTAGGGCTTGTTTCTTGAAATTTCCCCTTTTACTACACAGGTCTAATAAATAAGTTAAAAATAAGAGAGATTATATAATTGGATGTAATCTCTATTTTTATCGCGATAAAAGATATAAATATTTGTACATATAAAATTCAGCAATAATAAATTGAAAATTTGGCTGTAAAAATCAATCTCAAATCTCCTATATATATATGAGTGAAGGTGTTAAAAAGGCAAACTCATGCAAAAATAGAGGATAGCTGGTAAGCGGCTCCTTTATAGAGAGGAGAACTGAAAATGCAGAAAATGAAAGCAGTAGAAAAGCCAAAAGATAATTCTTTAGATAAAAATATAAATAAGGCACAGAATAAACTTGCTATGAAAACTCCAATAAAACATAAAGCTGACCCACTAGAAATAATACAGCGTATTCGTTTGAAGCCTGAAACCTTATCCCGTGAGGATATGGTGGTGCTTCAAAACACAATAGGAAACAGAGCTGTTATAAAATTGCTAATTCAGATTAAAAAGAAGCATGAAGCTCAAAAAGCCCAATCTCAACAAAATACTGGGAAGCAGAACGTTGCAGGAGAAAAGGCTGAACAACCTAATGAAATGACAGCCAATGATGCTGTAACTCCAACTGGTCAAAGTAAATCAGAAAGCAAAGCACAAGAAGTAATTCAAGAATCATCGGAAGTTGTTGAAGCAAGCGATAAGAAAAATACTGACACAGATAAAGTTGAAAAAACTAAAGATGCTCCAGCAGAAGCAAAGGAGGCTTCACCACAAGATAAACAAGCCCTACCTGCTAAAGAGAAAGAAGCTGATAATAATACACCAGCAGCAGACAAAAAAGCAAAAAAGGATAATAACACACCGCAGGTAAATAAGGTAGAGAAAACTCCTGATGATATGGGAGGAAATTATGAAGCAGTAGAAGCTGAACAAAAGAAAGCTCCTAAAGCAAAAGAGGAAAAAGAAGAGACAAAATCTATACAAAAGGAAGACTCCCAAGAAAAAGAGAATAAGATAACCAAAGACGGTAAGTCAAGCAATCAGCAAGACAATAAGGAAACATGGTCAAATTCCTTTAAGGAAATTACATCAACACTCTCTGAAAAGAAATCAAAGGAACCTTCAAAAGAGCAAGCAGTAAAGATTAAAGGAGAAGACCCTGCACAGATTTTAGAACAGCTTGGAAATGTTCCGCCTACTGCAATATCAGATGCTTATTCGCAAGCAGCAGCTCTTTCTCGTGGAGCACTAGAAAAACAAAGAGAAAATACACAGAAGATTATACCGCAAATATCTGCTCCTACAGGACTTCAAGCTAAGAAGATGACAGGCAAAGCAGGTAAGAAATTAAATCCTATCAAACACGCAGCTATTAATGGTTTTAAGAGCCAGAAGTCTAGCGGAAAATTGTATGAGGGAATGCTAAGTGAATTTAAAACAAATACAAATGGTGAGCCTGACCCGGATACAATAATGGCTGAAGCACGAGCACTATCTACACAGTCCCCCAAAATCAGTATGGATGGAGAAGCAGATCCATCACAGATAACTGGGTTTAAAACTGAGTCTGACCAAAATGTGAAAGCTGCTAAGCAAGCAGAATTAGGTCTTGTAAATAGTGACTTCGGTGAGAATAACATATATCCTCAGGAAACCACTACAATGTTGAAGTCACAAAAAGGTATACAAGCAGTGACTTCACCTTCTGTACAAGTGCCAAAAACAACACCTATTTCAAATGATATAGCAGTACATCTGAATAAGTCATTAAGTCCGGGACTTAATAAGCAAATGACAGAAAAGAGAAATGAATATCAGAAAGGCAAAGAAAAATTTGATACTGATGTAATTGCTACAAAAGCAGATACAGATTCGCAAATTGAACAGCAAAAACTTGAAACAAGGGAAAAACAGCTTGCAGAGCAAGCAAGTACAAAAAGTGAAGTAGATAAGTTAAGAGGTGAATGGAGAACTGAAATAAACAATTCAGTTGCAGAATATGATCAACTGGCAAATAAGGCATCCGAAAGTAAGAAAAGTGAGATAGGAAATATTAAGACACAAAAAGAAAGTGAAGTTAAAAAGGAACTAGTAAATGCAGAAAAAGACGCACAAAATGAAACTAAAAAAGCTAAAAAGGACGCAGATAAGAAACGGCAGGATGGGGAAAAAGAAAAAGAGAAAGGCGGATTCTGGAGCTGGGTTAAAGAAAAAGCTAAGAAGTTTCTTGATGGAATTAAGAACGCAATAAATGCTATATACAATGTTTTGCGTAAAGCAGTAAAAATTATATTTGATAAAGCTAAGCAAGTTGTCAAAACTATTATTGAGGCTGGGCGTAAGCTAATTGTTAACATCATAAAAGAACTAGGCAAATTCTTAAAAGAACTTGTAAAAGTGGTATTTGCAAAATTCCCTAAGATAGCTCAGAAAATATGCAGCAAAATTGATGAGAAAGTAAATAATGCTATAAAGTTTGTAAATACAGCCGCTGATATGCTTCAAAAAGGCATAACTAAAGTACTTGATTTTCTCGCATCAACGCTGGATGGACTTTTTGGTGCAATCCAATCCTTGTATAACAGTATATTTACTATAATTGGTGACATTATCACTGGAAATTATGCAGACATAATGGAGCGTATAGGAGCTTTGGGTCAGGCAGCAAAAGAATCATTATCTCACATAGAAGGTGCTATATGGGAACAGTTAATAGGTGTAGATTTATCAAAACCCATGGGACAAGCTGAAAACGAAGATATAGCTGAAACTGAGACAATAAATAATGAGTCCACTGGAGAAAATGAAAAGTTAACAGAAGATGACATAGCGGTTGACCCTATAATGTCTGGACAAATGGATCCTGAATTCATTGAAAGTCTAAATCTACGTGATGGAGAAGTAAGAGAAATACAAGGAAGTAATAATCCATATACAATAGATACAATAGCAAATGAATTTGACGTGGACAAAGCAAACAAAAAAACAGATATGAACATTGTAGACGAAGTGAAAATGCGTGCTGAAAACGGTGCAAAAGTACTTGACCAAATAAAACAATTTGTAATAAAATGGCTAAAAGACAACTGGGCTAAAATTCTACTTGGAGTAATCGGTGCATTAGCTGGAATTGTGGTACTAGAAATTATAACTGGAGGTGCAATAACAGCTGCTCTGCCTACTATCATAAGTGCAATAGTAAATATAATGAATGCATCCGCAGTAGTATCTATAGTAGACACTATAACAAAAGCGGCAGTATACGTAGAAAAATATCTGACTCAGGGATGGGCGAAGAATATACCAGTTGCTGCTGTATCACTTGCAACAGCATTAGCAATGGGGCTTGTAGAATTAGCAATGGAGTTAATCTTTAGGGGAGTAGGAAAAGGATTAGAGAAAGCAGGAGCGGGATTAAAGAGTGCAAAATCATCAGTAAAGACAAAAATGAAAGCTGCTGCTACAAGAACAAAAGAGGGTATAAAAAAAGCAGCAAAAAGCATCAAAAAACTACTAAAATCAGGTACAAAGTTAGTATCTCGAAGCGGTAGTATGATAATACAAAACGGCAAGCTAATAATAAAGAGCTTACAGAAGGGACTTATAAAAGGTGTCAAAAAGCTAGATAATTTAATTGCTAAGCTTTTGCAAAGGTTCAGGTTTAAGAAATTTAAGCTAGAACGTAAAGGAAAACGCTTGCAAATTCACGGCGAAATAAATCCATGGATATTGTTATATGATGGAACTGTCGAATGGGTTGAAAAAGAGGACTTAGGAGTACCTAAAACAAAACCTGTTAAAGTTGGCGAAATGTATGAGTATAAAGGAAATATTGCTGAAGTTGTAGATACAAGAAGAGAGCCAAGCAAGAATGTAACTAAATTAATAAACGAAGGTAAGGGTATAGGTAAGAGTACTAAGGGGGCGGCTGAAGCTAATGGACTAAAGCAGTACCCAGATGGTAGCATAAGAGATTCAAAAGGTCGGTTCGCAGGAAAGACTGGAACAGTACCTGGGACTCCTGGAGTTGATAAAGCTATGGATATCATAAAAAATGACGCAACATATAAAGGATATGATATACTCGGTACAGAAATATCAGTAAGGGGAGCAGATGGTACTTTGAGAAGGTATGATATTGTAGCTAGAAAACCAGACGGCTCAATTGTTGGAATTGAAGTGAAAAGTGGAACGGCTACTAGAACTGCTCAACAAAAGTTGATTGATAATGAGCTATTGCAAAATGGAGGATTAAATACTGTTGGAGATAAAGCAAGAAGTATCGGTGTAGATAGGATTGATACTTTTAAAGAGATTAAGGTAAAATGAGATTAGAGGTGATATGTAGTAATGATTAATATTAATAGTATACTAAATGTATTCATTGTTGATGGACTTGGAAATATTCTTCAGAAGGAAGGTTTTATTCTAAAAGGAAAGAATACATTTATTAGAAAAGTAGGAGAGTGTAAGCAAGAAGTAAATGTACTGTTTAGGAAAATTAACGGGCAAGAGGCAGGATATATTCAAATATTTGTAGCATTTACATTTGACCAGTTAGAAAAACTTACGGCTGAACTGAAGGGTGAGAAACCAAGGAAAGACTGGCCAACTGTTTCTATAAATGTTGGAAACCTAAAAAAAGAAAGAGACTTTGCTGAATGGTTTTTGAATGCAGAAACAGACATAAATTCTTTAAGTGAACAAATTTCAAAATATTTAAATGAGTATGCATATCCATTTTGGCAGCAATTCTCATCAATACAACGAGTAAAAGATGGTTTTGAAAATCACGATTTAAGGTTAATGTTAAACGGTAACAGCTATAAGTGGAAAATGGCGGCTGCTTATTGGTCTAGCGGAGAAACTGAAAAAGCTAAACAAGTACTAGAGAACTGGGAACATGGAAAACCTTCTGTAGAGGTACTAAATCAAGCATTAAAAAGATTAGCAGAATAATAAGGTAAAAATAGGAGTGGTACAGTGATATTAAAAACAGAAAGTGGATATAAAACAATAAATCCAACGAAACAACAAATACTAGATGAGATAAGTGTACTAGATGGCGTTGATAATTCATTTATAATACTTGAAAATGATACAGAAAGCTATATTCAAGTTGGTGGTGGACCGGAAGAATTTACTGTTGAAGTGAGGGTATATATAAATAGTAATGACTTTACTCATTGGAAAGCAGAGTATCAACAAAGTGATGGTATTGTTTTAAGAACTCTTTCAATATCAGGGGCATCTGTGAAGATCCCAGCAAGTCAAATTCTAAATATTGAAACAGTACAAAGATTGTTTATGGAATTTGCTGATGGGGTTTTATTGTCGACAAAAGTTACATGGGTTAATATTACTTCTATGTTTATAAACAGTTAGTAAATAAGATTATAAATAATATGAGTGACTGAATACATTAAAATGTACAACTGACTTCAATAAAAAATAAATATGTACTAGCTTCTAGAATGGTCTATTTTTATACTATTTCCAATAAAAGAAAGACTGCATAATTTATAATTCTGTAGTGAGTAGGTGAATAAACCTCAAATCAATGTTAAAATGGTAGTAATAGTAAAAAACTGTTGCTACCATTTACTTTTGTAACTACAGTTTCAGCCCCAAGGGAGTAAGTGAAGCTAATAGGTTAATTCTTGGAAATCCTGAAGAGGTTATTGGAGGAAGTTCAAAGAAGCTTGGACAAAATATGATGGAGTCAATGGGGCTAAAACGCTCGACAAGCCTATACAAATGCTCCTGCTGTTTTAGTGGAGGTAGCTTTTCACGATAGTGCCGAGGATGCTGAATGGATTATGTCCAATATTGAGCTGATAGGTACAGCTATAGCAAAGGGAATACTCCGATATTTTGATATATCATTTGAAGAAACTAATACAAATATACGGAGTGACATAGATATACTATACAAGCTTGGAATAATAAATGTACCAGAATATTGGAATGAAAATGCTGTAAAAGGAAAGACAGTTCTAGGAGAATATGCTGCTACACTTATTAAAAGGATGGTAGCTTTTTTAAATGATAGAAGATAAAAAAAGTCTCGATAGATTGGATATATGACTTGTAAAGTAAGGCTTTCAGAGTTAATATGAGACAAGGAAATTAAATAAGGACGCCATGTCTTCCGAGTGTACCACCACTCGAAAGCCTATGCAGGTAGTTACAGTACCTAACACAGACAGCATTAAAGCTGTCACAGCGACCTAGTATTTATTATATATTAATTTGCTATTATGAACAATAATACAAAAAGGCGCAGTGTAGGGTTATATCAATTCTGCAGTGTGCCTTATTTATTTCCTTTCAACACAATTTTGAAAGGAGATTTGTACTATGAGTATTAATGAAGAAAAGGATATACGTATACTATCAGTAACAGGTCAGTCAACATATCTTTATCAAGAAGCACCAACCATCAGACTTCATGGTAAATGGCTGGGAAAGCTAGGCTTTAGAATAGGGCAGAAGGTAGTCGTGGAGCAGAGTCATGGACATCTGACTATATCAATATTGGGTAAGGAAAAAGGAGTAAATCAACATCAAGAGAAAACAATACAGCATAAAGCAGTACAAAAGATCGCAGAAGAAAATGTAAAAGAAGAATAGCAAAAGGAGGTCAGGGTATATGTATCCGACCTCCTTTTGCTACTCCTAAAATTGACACAATCCCTATGGCAACACCAATAGGGTTTATATATAAAAGCTGAACAGCTAAGATGCTCTATATAAGGCAGCATCAATCAGCCACTCAACTAATAACGGTTGGGTGGTTTTTATTTTACCCTCAAATCAAAGTGAAATTAATTCAGAAGAAACAGCAATTATATAGAAGCAAAGAACAAGCCATAAATTTAAGGAGGCGAAACAAGTGACTAATGAACAAAAGAATAAAATACACCAAATGAGGCAGGATGGTCAAAGCTATAAGCAGATAGCATCAACACTCAATATTTCTGAAAATACCATAAAGTCCTATTGCAGAAGAAATAACCTTAGTATTCAAACCACAACTGCCGAAATTGACAAATCAAATAAAGATAAACAAATACATACAACCTGCAAGCAATGTGAAAAGCCAATAGGGCAGAACAAAAAAGGACAGCGTAAAAAATTCTGCACTGATGAATGCAGACGTAAATGGTGGAAGTCCAATGAAGATAAATTATCCAAGAAGGCATATTACACATTAACCTGCAATATGTGCAAAAGGACATTTGAAAGCTAGGGCAATAAAAATAGAAGATTTTGCAGCCATAGCTGTTACATAGCTATGAGATTTACAAAAGGGAGAGATTCTAATGATCAGTAAACAATTTGAAGGTGAAAGAAGCTATAGAGTATCACTTGCTATAGCAAAATCAATGCTAATAAAAAAGCTCATAACAGAGCAGGAATACAACAAAATAAATAAAATGCTGATATCAAAATATAAGCCTATTATAGGAAGCTTATAGCATATATTAACTTGCTTTGTATCAATATCAGAGCTAATATAGGTAGCTGAAAGGGGGAAATACCATGCATAGAATAGTTCAGAAAATAGAGCCTTTGATACCGAAAATACCCACAAGAAAGCGAGTAGCCGCATACTGCAGGGTATCTAGCGGCAAGGATGCAATGCTTCATTCTCTTTCAGCACAAATCAGCTACTACAGCGAACTAATACAAAATCAAAGAGGCTGGGAATATAAAGGTGTATATGCAGATGAAGCACTGACTGGAACAAAGGAACACAGACCAGAATTTCAAAGACTGATTAATGATTGCAGAAATGGTAAAATAGATATGATAATAACAAAATCAATATCTAGACTTTCAAGAAATACCTTAACTATGCTTGAGGTAGTAAGAGAGCTTAAGAGTCTAAATATAGATGTGTATTTTGAACAAGAGAATATTCACAGTATTAGCGGGGATGGCGAGCTTATGCTTACTATCCTCGCTTCTTTTGCTCAAGAAGAAAGCCGCTCAGTAAGTGAAAACTGTAAATGGCGAATAAGAAAGGGCTTTGCAGAAGGAGAGCTTGTTAATCTTAGATTTATGTATGGATATAGAATCAAAAAGGGAATAATCCAAATACAAGAAGATGAAGCACAAATAGTCCGCATGATATTTAAGGACTACATAGAAGGAATGGGAACTACACTAATAGCCAATAAGCTGAGATCTATGAACATACCAAAACTCAGAGGCGGTATATGGAACGGAGAAAGAGTAGGAGACATTATTAAAAATGAGAAATACGCTGGAAACGCCCTTCTACAGAAAAAATACGTAAAAGACCACCTAACCAAAAGCTTAGTATTTTATAAAGGAAATCTTCCTATGTATTATGCAGAAGGAACACATCCTGCAATAATAGATGAAGAAACCTTTCAAAAAGCAAAAGAAATAATGAGTAGAAATAGTGAAAAATACTCAGGTAAAAAAGAAAAAATAAAATACCCTTTTACAAGCAAAATAATCTGCGGAATATGCGGAAAAAAATATAAGCATAAGGTCAAGAACAATAAAGCCTTATGGATTTGTTCGACCTATTGGAAATATGGAAAGAGCAGTTGTCCCTCAAAGCAGATACCAGAAGACATATTAATATCACTAAGCACCGAAATACTAGAGCTTAATGAATTTGATGAAGCTGTATTTGAAAAGAAAATAAAGGAAATACAAGTGCCTAACGATAACACACTTATATTTATTCTTAACAACGGACAAGCCATACAAAAACAATGGGAATATAAATCAAGAAGTGAAAGCTGGAGTGAGGAAGCAAGACAGAAGGCTAGAGAAAGACAATTGAAGTATTTAGAAGGGAGGAGTCACATTGAGCACAGCAAGAGCAGTAACAGTAATACAGCCGACAGCTAGAAGAATAGAAGCAATACCAACAATAGCACCAACAAAGAAAGTAGCCGCATACGCACGGGTTTCCACCGATAATGAAGAACAGCTGTCAAGCTTTGAAGCACAAGTAGACCACTATACAAGACATATTAAAGCAAATCCTGCATGGACTTTTATTGAAGTATATTATGATGAAGGAATTTCCGCAACAAGCACTAAAAAAAGAGAAGGCTTTAACAGAATGATAGCTGATGCACTAGCAGGTAAAATTGATTTAATAATAACAAAATCGGTCAGTCGCTTTGCTAGGAATACCGTAGATACCCTGATGATAGTTCGTCAACTAAAAGAAAAAGGGGTAGAAGTATACTTTGAAAAAGAAAATATTTATACCCTTGACAGCAAAGGAGAGTTACTTATCACAATAATGTCAAGCCTTGCACAAGAAGAATCAAGGTCAATAAGCGAGAATGTTACTTGGGGAATGAGAAAGAGATTCGCTGATGAAAAGGTAAGCCTTCCCTATAAGCACTTTTTAGGCTTTGAAAAGGGAGAAGATGACCTGCCTAAATTAGTAGAAAAGGAAGCAAAGGTAGTAAGGACGATATATAGACTGTTCCTTGAAGGAAAGACACCATCAGCAATAGCAAGGCTATTAACAGAAGAAGGAATACCAACACCAGCAGGAAAAAAGAAATGGAGCATTAGTACCATAAGAAGCATATTACAGAATGAAAAATACAAAGGCTCGGCTATACTACAAAAGAGCTTTACAATTGACTTTCTAACTAAGAAAAAGAAAATAAATGAAGGAGAAATACCTCAATACTATATAGAAAACAGCCATGAAGCAATAATTAGTCCAGAAATATTTGATTTAGTACAGCATGAGCTAAAGAGGTTGGAAAATATCAAGGGATGCAAGAGAATCAACAGCTGCTTTTCAGGAACCATAGTCTGCGGTGAATGCGGAAGCTTCTACGGTAGCAAGACATGGCATTCTAACAGTAAATACCGAAGGGTAATATGGCAGTGCAATGATAAGTTTAAGAATGATAAAAAGTGTACAACACCGCATTTATATGAGGATACTATAAAGGAAGCCTTTGTAGGAGTGTTCAATAGTCTTATTAATAATAAGGAAGAAATATTGAAAAGTTATTATGAGATAATTGAAGCCTTGACTGATACTACAAAGCTTGATAGTGAAGGCACTAGGCTTCAAAGTGAATTGGTGATAGCTGCTGAAATGCTTAGAAAATGTGTGGAGGAAAATGCTAATAGTGCTTTAGACCAAGCTGAATATGAGGAAAGGTACAATAGTTTAAAAGATAGATATGAGAATATACAGCGAGGACTTGAGGAAATAGAGGATAAGAGGGTAGAAAGAAGGGCTAAGGGCGAAAGGATTTTGGATTTTATTAAGGAACTGGAGCAAAGGGATGGGGTGATTACTGAATTTGATGAGGAGCTTTGGAATGGTACTGTTGATAAGGTAGTGGTTCATAGTAAGGAGAAGGTGACATTTGTGTTTAAGGATGGTATGGAGATGGATTGGGATATTTGATAGCAATATTTATAGTTTATTTATATGATAAATGAGAGCCGCAGATAGTTATGTGATATTAACACATAACTATCTGCGGCTTTTTTATTTGCGCTAATGTCGAAATTTGGTGTAAAATTATGGGGCTTATAGAAGGAATTATAATGTTAAATGTAGAATTTTAGAACTTGAGGTGTAATGTTCCTTTTGAACATACGCGTTTTGTCTACAATGGGAAGCTCGGAAATAATGGTATAGATACAATTTATTTGAGAAGGACTAGATTATTAAAATTTTTAGATATTAATCGGAACGGAGGTTAATCAAATGACAAAAAAAAGAGTTTTTGTAAGTCATTCCTCGGCTGATAAAGAAATAGTCGATGCTTTTGTGAATGAGATTTTGATTGGCGGTTTAGGATATCATCATAACCAAATACTTTATACTTCAGGCGAAGGAATGGGTATCGAGTCTGGAGTTGACTGGCGTAAATTCCTAAGGGAAGGACTCTTGACCGTAGAGGTTATTATTTTAATTATAACTTCTAACTATAAGTCGAGTGAGATTTGTATGAATGAAATGGGTGCTTCCTGGGCAACGGATGCCACCGTTATTCCAATGCTAATCGAGCCTATTAATTTCAGAACTGTAGGAGTTTTAGCTGAAGTTAAACAAGTGGAGAAGTTAAATTCTTCTATTGGTTTAGATAATATTTATGACTCACTAACAAGTAAATTTACTGATGTAGATAAACCTGCGCAAGCCAGATGGACTACCCAGAAAAGGAAATTTCTAAAATTTGTTGATAATTTTCTGGTGAATAATCCATTTCCAGAGCCTATTAGTAAAGATACAATAATGAAACTAGAGGAAGAATTGAATGAGTTAACACTAGTTAATGATACGTTGCTTGAAGAGAATGAAAAAATGACAAATTATATTAAGGTATTAGAGGGTAAAAGAGATGCAGAAGATATAAAAATCTCCAAGAAGGAAGTAGGCTTACTCTCGAAGGTAGATGAATTTGAAGCTATCACAAAAGAAGTAAGTAATATGCTCAATAAATTTGATTCGGTTATAGTGACCTTTGTATTTAATGATTTCACTAACCACAATCTAGAAGTAGAATATTATGCATATAAACGCGAGATAGAAGCAGCTAGAGCAAGCGGATATATTGATGAAGATAGGAGCATATTGTGGGATAATACCAAGAATATGAGAAGTCTACTAGAAAGTTTAGAAAAACTGGAAAAATGCATCGAGGGCCTTGATGAAGACAGCTATATCGCTTTAGAGGAAGACTACGATATTTTAGATATTAGGAATTTATTATTTTGGAAAAAAGCCCTCGCTGCAAGTATTATCACCTAATACAATTAGACTGTACTGTCTTGGTAAAGTGACTAATGAGCAAATCGAGGAGGATGTGTTGCCACTATCGAATTATAATTATGGGCAGTACAGCAAACTTCTCATTAGGCTAATAATGGTAAGTTTACAGATTACAATATTATAGCAATAGTGTGTAATTTGAGCTTAACAATATGTACAATGATAGAAAATTAGATTAACATTGATTGAATCAATTAATAGATAGCGATTGTGTTTAAATATCAGGAGGAGTGATGTTATGTGTTTTGATGCACGCCAAGAAACTATATCAAATTTGCTAAATAATGCAGTTTACCGTATTCCAAGAAATCAAAGAAAATATGTTTGGAAGAAAGATAATTGGAAAGACTTGTGGACGGATGTTGTATTTGTTTCTGAAAACCAAATTCCACATTTTATTGGTAGTATTGTATTAAAAGAAGAAGGTGCCATTAGCGGCTTAGAACAATATACAATAATTGATGGGCAGCAGCGCATGATGACTGTTTCCATCTTCTTATTAGCAATAATGTTTATTATGAAAACTCGTGGGATGATTGATGACTTTGATGGATGTGTTAAGTATTTGATAACTACCGACAGAAAAAATAGAAATAACCATATATTTAATGCTGACTATCATGAATCATTTGAGAAAATGATAGATTCTCTTATCGATATGCCAACAGATGATATCAAATATTTGTCTATTTCCTCATTCATAAATCTAAATACAGTGTCAAAAAGAAAAGACAAGATCATAGGCGATGCTGTGAAGTTTTTCTTCGACCAGTTGAATGAATACTTATCCTCTAATAAAGAAAATCCTGGCAATGCAATAGTTTCACTCTTGGATGCACTGGTTGGGATGAATTATGTCCATATAAGAGCAACTACCGAAGAAGACTCGTACACAATTTTTGAAATACTAAATGCTAGAGGACAACCCTTGGAAGATCACGACTTACTAAAAAATTATATTATGAGATATATACAACCTATAGAAAACAGAGACAAAGTTAAAAAAGCATGGGAGCAAATGGAAGATGAACTTGGAAAAGGAATGTCCAATTTCATAAAGCACTATGCACCACACAGATATGCAACATCAGAAGAATTACGTAAAGAGCCATATAAAAACATACGTAAATCTTCTGATAATAAGGATATGGAGAAATTACTAAGAGATATTCAATTAAAATGCAAATACTATTCTAAAATCTATAAACCAAGGATATTAGACGATGATGATGTTCAAATTTGCACTCAAATGGAATTTTTTGTTTTTTCCTTTTTCAAAACCAAGCGTCAAGAACAGTTTAGACCAATACTGCTAACCCTCATGCATCAGCGTGAACTTGAGAAAATTTCAGAAGATCGCTACAATTTTGTTCTTAATTTCTTATATAAATTTTTTCTATGCTATACCATAATTGGAAAAGAAAAATCGAATAGGCTGACTGATGTAATATATAAATATGCTCCATTATTGGAAGCTAGATGCACCGATGAACTTTTAGATGAGTTCATAAGTAATTTAAAATCTAAAATTCCAAGTGTTGATTGGTTTATAAATGCATTTAGGAATATTGGATGGTCAAATCATTGGGGTTTATATAAAGATAGTGCAGCTAAACAACGTGCTAAACTTGTACTTGAGGTTTTGGAAAAACATTTATCTAATTGCAATCTGGATATTGATTATACTATTGAACATATCTATCCAGATAGTGAGCATGAAGATAACGCTAAAATAGGAAATTTAATACCCTTGGAACAAACATTGAATGAAAGATGTAAGAAAAAACCGTTAAATGAGAAAATATTAATATATGAGGAATCTGGCTTTTACACTGTTAGGGGCATTGCAAAGAAATATAAATCGAAGCATAAATTTGATATTGACAAAAGGACAGACTATTTAGCCAAGCTTTTTTATGATGAAATATTAGCCATAAAATAGGAAAGTAAAAATGAGTACATACACTATGGGCATTGTAAAAAGTCATAGTGGTTGTGCTAACATATGAGAATAGGAATTTATTGTAACAACCTTTATAGTTTACTATATAAGTTGCAAAAAATACGTTACATTGGCTTTTGAATCAGCCCTTGCATTGACCTATAAGGAAAATAGTGTAATGTAATAGATTAATTGCAACTTATATAAGACAATGGTTAAAATGAAATTCATGTTATATCAATATACATCAAAGGTGAAGAAATTCAACTTCCCATTATCCATATACCAATTAGTACAAAACAGAACTGTCAAAATGATCAATTTGCTTTATAATAGAAAGGAAAATTCTAATGATAGATGTGAATAAACCTATATATAATCCAGAGCTAGTAGTAGCTATAAAAGCAATGCAAGAAAGCAACACAAAAGAGAATCAAGACCAAGTAATTAATGAGGTAATGAAAGCTCATTTTATTTCACCTGTAATTATCTCGCCAATACCAGAATCTTCAAGTGATAGCAAAGAGGTAGTTTTGAAGGAAAAAACAATAATTAACTTTAGTATAATTGAAAATACAGTTAATCAGCAATTCTTTTTAGCTTTTACGGATTGGGAAGAGTTATGGAAATGGCATAAGGTTGAAAATCAGCAGACCTTAATATTAACTTTTGATGATTTAGCTGCAATGGTACTAGATGAAAAAGGAAATTCGGACGGATTTGTAATTAATCCTTTTAGCGGGAATGTTACATTTAATAAAACAATGGTACAAGCATTAAAAGATGAGAAAGAAAGACGTGAAAAGGGGGGCGTAATTGAGCAAGTGGTGAAGAAAGATACAACTGTTCAATTAGGGCAACCACGTATATATCCTAAAGAAATGGTTAATGCCATTTCAGATTATTTGAAGAAACAAAAAAGTGTACAAGCAGCGTATTTGCAGCTTATGATAAAAGAAGAGGAACAGAGCTATTTAATAATAGTTGATTTTACTGGTGAGAGAAGAGAAATATTTGATGGAATAGGTAATGCCGCAATAAGTCACTTAAAAGGTATGCTTATTGACTTGGTACCGTATGATTCTGATTTTGGACATAATGCCACAAATAATATTAAACCATTCTACAAAAGGAAAAAGTTTGGACTCTTTTGATATAAATTACTAAACAATTACTAAATATAAAACTATTTGGTCAATAAATCCAAATGTAAGTCATAAAAAATTTTGTATGTACTATTATACTTTTGAATTTTTCATAATCCATTTACACATTAGGCTAATACTGTGAAGTTGTCAGAACAGATCTAAGTTCTAAGTATTATTATAATCGGACGTTCGCGATAGTGCGATAAGGGGTCCTATTCAAATTTCATAACTATTGGTGTGATTGAAATGTGGTTTACCGTATCAATCATCTTTGACCTGAAAGCTTGAAAGGAGCATACGGGCATGACTAATGAAACCCTCGAACTCATTTGCCGAAATGCCAATATCGGTGTGGGAATACCAATCCGCGATGTTGGGATTATCCTTGATGTCATTGAAAATACAAAAACTCGTAAATTCCAATACCTGAGAAATGGAGAATTAACATCACATGGCTGGAATTTAATGCTCAACGGCAAGCCTTTACCGAAGGGATGTTTCGGATATCAAGATATAATTATCTTGCTTGAAAATAATATTCCTGTTGGTATCGTATTCCCGATGGGTGAATGTGATTTGCATGTTTTAGTCTTAGAAGAATACCAATGCAGGGGTATTATGAGTGATTTTATGAGTAGTGGAATCGTTCACCAACTGAGACCCGGACTTTCGAGCGTCTCAACAAATTACTCTCCCAAATTTGAACCAGAAATGTACAGTAAAATAAAGCATCTTGCGGCTAAAGCAGGACTGGAATTACGTATTTCATCCTAATCGGGTAAAGCAGCCCACACGTGCATGTATGTACGGCTTATTCCCCAAAGGCGAACGAGCTTTTTATTATATGGAAAATGGGAAGTTTAACAATTTTCTACCAACTTCCCATTATCATAGATATTGAGAAGTTGAACAGAACGAAAAACCATAATTTTTAAATTGTTTTTATGGTAAGTATTTAGATAAGAGGGTGATTTCAATGGGTGTATGGGCAAATCCTGACCATTTTACTGCTGTGTTCAGATTGACGAGTTCAAAATATGCAGAGGATTTCATTAATAAAGGTTCAATAAAACTTAATGAACCTCAATCATGGATAGATTATTCGAAAAAATACGGTAACGGACGTGGAGATGGATATGAAGGCACAATTGCTTTTTGTAATGTTCTTGATTATAAAAGAGCAATTGAATTGAATCAAAAATATGACTCTGCTTGCATATTAAATACTAATTTGAGACCTCTAACAAAAGAAGTTATTGGTCAAAGATTACTTCTAAAAGATAAGAGAAGTTTACTGTTGCCTTGTTTTTGCTTTTATATAATGAAGCACAGTTTATTTCCTTGTCCAGATAGTGCAGGAAAACATAGAGTATCTGCAAATATTCCGGCTTCTTATTTCAGAGATTTTTCAGATCACTTGTCTCCTGAAGATATAAAAAAACTTCCATTAGAAGATCAGCCGGCATTAATAATTATAGACAGCTTTGATGAGTTTAAAGTTAGGTTATATAAAACATTAATATCTATAGGCCTTGAAGATACAGAAATACTTATTAGGAAAGTGACATATTTTGATTTTGAAGCATATGGCAATGATGGTTGGATGGATTTTGGACAGAAGTATCCATACGAATTACTGGTTAAAAACACAAGTTTTAAAGAACAGAGTGAAGCTAGAATAATTATAAAGACGAAAAAAAGAAAAATAATGAAGCGTCTTCACGATGCCCCAATTGAGTTAGGGTGTATGAAAGATATTGCTCAAGTTTATAAAGGCTATTTGCATGGCGGAATTAGAGTTGAAATGACTATAGACATACATGAAGAATAGCCGTTTTTGTTTTTTGGGCATAAGCAATGTTTAACTACGCCAAGATACTGTTAATATATAAAAACCAAAGTGATGCAAAAGAATATAACCTATATCGATTTCAAGATTATTGAACAATTCAACTTCGCATTATACATATAATAATAAATTGATGCAAGGGTATGGAAAAATTTTATTCTTATTCACACTCCATATAGTAAGTCAATAGAAACATGTGGCTGTAGGGTGTGCACCTATTAGCGGAAACCCCTACAATTTAGCGTTACCCAAATCCGCTAGATTGTATCAAACAGCCTGTCCTTAGACAAATAAGTATAAAACGTTGATACGTAGCAAAGCCTTTGATTTCAAAGGCTTTTAGTATTTTTTGTGTTAAAATATGTGGGGTTATTTGTTGGATTTTGTCGGTATTTGTGGAAGGATTAGGGTAAAATGTACCGGGGGTGTGCATTTGGGTGCATTTTTGGACATGGGGTGTACACCTTTTGGCACAAATGATAGAAGCCATAAAATAGCAATTATTGCCTTGGAATGAGATAAAAGGGTATAATAATTTATAGAAATCAAAATATATATAATGGAATTTTGAAGGGATGATTTAGGGTACTATCGCTGAATCAAAAACAACGTCAGTAGGATATTTTAATAGAAACAATCAGAAAAATCTTGGTTGCAAAATGAAAACGGTACTGATTATATGCAGAAATTTTATATATTGGAGTCCCAATGCTGTAAAAAACAATATAAAAGTAATGGTTCTGACATCTTTCAAAGAAAATGTCCAGCTTGCCAGGGTGGTAGACCTTAAGTGTAGATATATTCCTGAGGACGTGGCATGTTGACCTTCTCATATTAACTACCCTATTGACACGGTTTAAGGCTCTATCATAAGGGTATACCCTTATGTGTAACTGGCAAGTAGTTTTGGAGAAAAAACGGCAAATAATTTTACCGATTTTTTTACAGTCGCATAATTTAGAACAATGATTGACGGTTTTCCAGCCTATAGCTTTTGCCCGACATGTTAAATAGCTCACAGCGGTAAGTTATTCTATCCAAAACAGCAGTTGTTAGTGCTGCATCACCCAGCAACTCAGTCCAATCCTCAAAGCCCTTGTTTGATGTGATGATTAATGATGATTGCTCATGTAGAGATGAAATTAGCTGAAAGAAGAGATTCGCTTCCTCTCTTGTTATTGGGAGATACCCAAGCTCATCAATTATGATCAGCTCTGAAGATTGTATCCTGTTGATTTTACTTTTGCTTCTTCTCGATATTTCCTTAGTTTTCAGACAGTACATGAGATTATCCATAGTTGTAAAGCTTACATTGTAACCAGCCTCTATAGCTTTAATCCCTAAGGATATTGATATATGAGTCTTGCCAACCCCGGGTGGCCCCAGGAAGATAAGATTGTACATCCTATCTATCCATTCAAGCTCCAGTAGCCTATTTATTTGCTTTTGTGTAATCACCTGTTGAAAGTTAATGTCAAAGTCCTCCATCTTCTTTATCACAGTGAATTCAGCACTTCTAAACCGTCTCTCCCTAGCCTTTTTGCTTCTCAACTCCAGTTCTTCTTCTAACACCTTAAGTAGAAAGTCTTGGTATGTCATATTGCTTAAATCTGCTTTTTCTATGAATATATCTACATAGCTCTTTAGATTTGTCAGGTTTAGAAGCTTTGCACATTCCTTTATCTGCGTCAGTTTTTCCATCTGTTCTTATCCTCCTTCAAAGCATATATGTATTCACTGATGTGCCTTATCTCAGGCTTTAAGCCTTTGTACTTTGAAGAGATATCTATGTTTGCCGTGGTATCTTTTACTATTGCCTTGCTTTCAGCTGTAAGATACTGAAGTACATCCTTAAATGTTGTTGCACTCCATAAGCTTCGTTCTACACAATAGCCTAATGCCTTTTGAATCAGCTCATTGCTGTAGCCTTCTACTGACTTTAATATTACTCCCAGCTGATCCTTGATATATCTTGATTTCTCGCGCTGGATATTCTCTAGAAGTATCTTTGCGTTTTCACTACTGCCCAATGCCTTCAAAGTACTTTCTAGAACCTTATCCAGAGGCGTATTGATATCTCTTTCAGGATGTATTATCTTTACAAGGCTGCCCTTACCAAGACATATCGGATGAGTGACATATATCTGTTTCGTCTCAATGTCTCTTAGAATTATGCTTGTATTTTTCTTTATCAGTTCCACCTTCTTGCTAGGAGTATAAGTTCCTTTTGGAAGCTGATATCTGTTTTGCTTGTACATTATGGTATTGTCTTTTCTTACTGGATAGGTTAATATATCTTCATAATGTTTTGTTTTAAACATTATGGGCGCTGGCAGCAGGTGTTGTTTTTCGAGGGCATACACTTCTGCCGGTATTTTTTTGGTTATATCATGAACCTTTGCATTTGCAGTTCTATCAAGCTATTTGATTGCTTCATCGTTTAGCGTGGCTAGACTCTTAAAAATTCTGTATCTTGCAAAGTTGATTTTTACATACTTTACAACAGCTTCAACCTTTCCTTTGCTCTCAGGGTCAAAGCCTCTGCAGAACCTCACCTTGAAATTCACCGCCTTTCTAAATATTTCAAAGCCTTCAGTAAATATGATGTCCCCATGATTTTCACTTACCGTCAGCACCCGATCTTGATCGTATACTATTTCTTTTGGCATGCCGCCAAAGAACTCAAAAGCCTTATGATGCATATCAATAAATGTCAGGGTAGTCAAAGGCTTGTCTGACCAGTACACAAATTTATGCCTTGAATGAGAGAGTACCATGGCAAAGCAGTATACCTTGATGTTAGCGCCATCGTACCTTTTCATCCATATCTGTCCCATATCAACTTGAGCCTGATAACCCATAGGCAGCTCAGATACTGCTTCGTACTGTCTGCTAGAGACCTGTTTAGGTATCTTATGCTTTTCTCTCAGCTTCTGTATGAAGTCTCTAAGAGTCCTATCTTTGATAGTGAAATCATTGTATTTTTCTTTGATCCAGTCATTTACTTGAGCAGCTGATATATCGTTAAATTCCCTGAGCCAGTCAAGAATTACGTCTTCGTATCTTTCAAGTTTCTTGTTTCTTGACTTAGACTTCTGAGAAAGCGTAACATACTCTTCGTGACTCATATTCCAATACTTATCAACGGTCTTGTAGTTGATATCAAGTTTTCTCTCAACCTGTGATTTATTAAGTCCCATTTCCTTAAATCTTTTTATTTCAGCAAACATTTTCCATCCCTTCAAATCCATAACCCCCTCTGATGCAATTGACTATTCAATTTTATCAGAGTTAGGTATATGTTAGGTATATTATTGTATTAACTGGAAATTTTTCTCCGTTTCTGTTTGCCGATATTTCTCCCTTTTATTTTACCAGTTACATATGATACTCTAAACCAACAGTGCCTACAGACCTTTATCAGCAAAACTATTAAATGAATAGCTTAATTGTTTAGTTGATTACATCAACTAAAAGGGTTATACTATGTATTAGTTATGGTCTTTGGAAGTGTAGCTTATGAATATATCTGAAGATTAAGACGTAACGGTAATTTAGAACGAACTAACGGTGTAAATTTAATGTTTCACCATTAGTCTTAGAGATAGCCTTAAAATTAAGAACAATATTTTATTTAGGAATAGATTTAAAAATATTGGAATAGCTATAATGATAGTAGGAAAGAATTACGGATATAAAGTTACTTGGAGGAGTTACTATGAAGTCTATATTAAAGTTAAGTGTTATCATTGCTATAGTTATAACTATTTCATCTTGCTCATTTATTAAAAAAACAGAGAAACTTGCGGAATACAAAATTCAATCTACAGTTAATAAACAGGAAGTACAACAGACCAACTTTTCAAAGTACCCAACAATCGAGGAGACCATTAATAAACTTTGTTCAGATGAATTTGAAGGAAGGCGAACTTTCTCAAAAGGAAATGAACAGGCTGGGGAATACATAGCTGATATTTTTAAAAATATAGGGTTAGAGCCAATGTCGGGAGAAAGCTACTTTCAAAAATACACACAATCAGAACCGGCATCAAAAGATTATGCTGCAATCTCTAAGGAAGTTAGTAATATTGTAGGATATATCAAAGGCAAAGATAGTGGAAAAGCAGTTGTAATATCAGCACATTTTGATTCTCTAGGAATTAAAGAAGGAAACATAAATAGGGGAGCATTAGATAATGCTTCAGGTGTAGCAGCTTTAATAGAAATAGCTAAAAAGTTAAAAGAAATATCTACAGGTAAGCCTTTTGAGTCAAATATAATATTTTGTGCCTTTAATGGAGAAGAACAACTATTGGTGAACCAAGTACATATAAGGGTTCAGGTTGTTCAGCTTTGCAGTCTCAATAATGCTATATACTGTAGCACTGGCTACTGCTCCTCGCTTTGTGTCGCAGAATAGCCAGTTTTTTCGACCTGTTACATAGGGGCGTATTG
>CALGKJ010000042.1 GCA_937930535.1 uncultured Clostridia bacterium | reverse complement strand
AATGACGGAGAGGATACACCTGTTCCCATACCGAACACAGAAGTTAAGCTCTCCAGTGCTGATGGTACTCGGACCGCAGGGTCCCGGAAGAGTAGGTCGTCGCCAGGTAACATAACCGTAGTATTTTTACTACGGTTTTTTATTTTTTATAAATATAAGTCATACAAACAACTTGTACTGAGAATTCTACGCAAAACAATACCAGAAATATTTTTTTTAAAAGACGGAAATAATAAAAAGTAGTCAGATCGTCAATTAACCTGACTACTTTTTATTACTTAAATTTGGGCAGTATGCCTGCATGCTGACATGCCTTTACTGTTACTACTATTGTCGGTCCTAGTATTATTCCTATAACACCTAAAATTCTAAGACCTGCAAACATTGACATTAATGCAACAACTGGATGTATTCCCAGCTGCGTTCCTACTACCTTAGGCTCTACAATGTACCTGACTATAACAATTACGCCGTAGAGTACTAATAATGAAATTCCCAATCTATAATCCTTGCCAATAAAGCTTATTATAGCCCAAGGAACATAAATGCTTCCAGTTCCGAGTATGGGCAGTATATCAACGAAAGCAATACCTAAGGCTATTAAAAAGGCATATTGAACACCTATGATTGATAAACCAATGTAAGATTCAATACAGGTTATACTTAAGATAATAAACTGAGCTTTAAGAAATCCTATTAGTGCATGGAATAAATCTTTTTTTAGTATTATCATCTTATTTTGCCAAGCAAGAGGAAATTGCCGCAGGAAAAAGCTCTTTATCAGCTCTTTATCCTTTGTAATAAAGAATGTAGATATCATAGTTATAATAAAAAATATCAGCGTGCCTGATAGGGAAGTAACAAAGTTGATTGTTGATTGAGGTGTTCTGCTAAGAATTTGACCTAAAAATCCTTTCATTTTTCCAAAGCTGCTATTAAGTAAATCCTGAACGATTGTTGTAGCTTCAGGAGTTAACTGCAAGTATAGGTCGGTAGCTTTTTGTACATACTGCGTAGCTAAATC
The DNA here is from genome assembly GCA_937930535.1 of uncultured Clostridia bacterium. Taxonomy (GTDB): domain Bacteria; phylum Bacillota; class Clostridia; order Lutisporales; family Lutisporaceae; genus CALGKJ01. The sequence goes on along the minus strand of CALGKJ010000042.1, from coordinate 2,426 downwards.
TAGTAGGTACTCATAAATGTTTGGGAGACTATTATACAAATTTCTCAGTTCTGATATTAACCTTACAGCTGCAAATATTGATACGGCTATAAAGCTTCCTAGAGATAATATCATTGCTGTTATAGTAGATAATCCCCTGCCAAGTTTAAGCTTTTGTAATAAGCGAACAAGAGGCTCGATTATTAATGAAATTACAAAAGCAGCTATAAATGGCGCAAAATAAGCGAAGGATAATCGAAGAAAAAGAAACCCCAAAACAATACATATAATATATAATGCTGCCTTTAAGAACATCATTACATACCTTTCTATATCGTTACGCTGCAAAATAACACGCTCCTTTTAATAAATTTTTTAGAATATGCTAATACCAAATGCCTTCTTATGAGTTAACGTATGTGATATGAATTTACACATACGTTAACTCATAAAGTATCTTAAGCTTTAATATGATTGCTATAAAAAACTAGTGTAAGCCATTTATATTTTATAGAAATCAGATTTTTTAAAGTAGAATCCTCATAAACAAGCTTTCTATACATATACAATTATATTAAATGGTTTAATAATAATCAATTGTCAGTATATTGTAATTACATGCATTTTGTGCAATTATTCCGTTATTTTAGAAGCTGTATTTTATATGGAGATTTTTCTCTATAGTAAATATTTGATTTTAGCACACTATAATTAGTATAATTAATATAGAGAAACAACCTCATAATTTAATATTTTCAGTTGTTTCTCTCAAAGTGTCTTAGATATATATATTGTATTGATGAGGAGAGAATCAGATTGCGAGAGGTTAAAAGTGATATTATACGAGATACAATAAGAAGTATGTTTATAGAGGCAAGCTGCTCACTAACTTCTGATATAAAGGATAAGCTTTTAGAATATAGAAATATTGAAATTTCTGATTCGGCCTGTGAAATATTAGATAGAATAATAGAAAATGCAGAGCTTGCTCTTAAGGATAGGATACCTATTTGTCAAGATACAGGTATGAGTGTGGTTTTTATAGAAATAGGACAAGATGTACATGTGACAGGGGATAATATTACTGATGCAATAAACGAAGGGGTCAGAAGAGCTTATAAGGATGGATTTCTTAGGAAGTCTATTGTAAAAGATCCTTTAAATAGAATTAACACAGGTGATAATACTCCAGCCATTATATATTATGATATAGTAAAGGGAGATAAGATAAGCATTAAGGTCATGCCTAAAGGCTTTGGCAGTGAGAATATGAGTGCTGTAAAAATGCTGAAGCCCTCTGATGGGGTTGATGGGATTATAAGCTTTGTTGTGGATACGGTTAAAAAAGCAGGTTCTAACCCATGTCCTCCAATTATTGTAGGAATAGGAATAGGCGGCACTATGGAAAAAGCTGCGCTGCTTTCCAAAAAGACATTGTTAAGATCCTTAGATAAAAGAAATACTAATAATTATTATGCTGAGTTAGAAAATAGACTGCTAATAGAAATAAACAACCTTGGAATAGGACCCCAAGGCTTGGGCGGAATATCAACTGCGTTAGGTGTAAGCATTGAGACTTTTCCTACTCACATTGCAGGGCTGCCTGTTGCGGTTAATATTACTTGTCATGCTTCAAGACATAAGGAAGCAGTAATATAGGTAATTATATTATGCAATATATTTGAGGTGAAGCTATGTATAAGAAGGTGACTACGCCTTTAAAGGAAATTGAATTATGTGATTTAAAGGCTGGAGATAGAGTACTGATTAGCGGGATTATATACGCTGCCAGAGATGCAGCTCATAAACGCTTATGTGACGCCTTAGACTGCGGGCAGGACTTACCCATTGATTTAAAAGGACAGATCATATACTATGCTGGCCCATGTCCTCCAAAGCCGGGACACATATCAGGTCCCTTTGGTCCTACTACCTCGGGAAGAATGGATAAGTACACTCCCAGAATGCTGGAGCAGGGACTAAAGGGTATGATAGGAAAAGGGGAAAGAAGCAAGGACGTAATAGAAGCCATGCAGAATGCTAAGGCCGTATACTTTGCAGCTATAGGTGGTGCTGGTGCCTTGCTTGCAACCAAAATCAAGCAGCAAAAAACTATTGCATATGAAGATTTAGGAGCAGAGGCAATAACAAAATTATTAGTAGAGGATTTTCCTGCAATTGTAGCAATAGATTATATTGGAAATAGTCTTTTCGAGACTGAACCTCCTAAGTATGAAAATAAATATGCAGCCATAATTCAAAATACAAACAAAGTATAGAGTATAATCATAAAATATAGAAAAACAAGTTTTGAGCTACTATTTAATTCGAAGAATTACACACGCTGTTAATTGACTATACAAAATAATAATAATAAGGTGTTATAATGAATATAGATAAAATTCCTATTTTGAAATCTTTAGTAGATTATCATAATGAAGGTGCAA
>CALGKJ010000041.1 GCA_937930535.1 uncultured Clostridia bacterium | reverse complement strand
GAATATATATCCAATCAATGAAAACACACCTACATATATACTGATTTCAAAATATATATATCGCTGCTCATCCTGTAAAAATATTAAGGCAACTAAAATTGAAAGTATAATTAATGAGAAAAAAGTTTGTTTTATATATTGTCTATCCTTATTTCTGGTAATACCAATGATAATAAACAATAATAGAAACCATCCAAAGTAAATAAGTGGTACTAACATAATAAAATTCAACTCCTTATATATGTTATATATCAAAATCTTATAATATGACGCTCATACGAACTAATCATATTATTAATTCTTTTCTTATTAAACTAAAGCAAGCGCGATAAAAATATCGAGCTTGCTCTTTGAACTATTGAGATACTGTATAATAAAATTGTAAAGATACAGAATCATTTACAGAAAACGTAGAACCACCTGCTCCGTTAGTAACATTATAATTAAACTTAATAGTGAAATAGGATGATGTATACTGAGTATTACTACCAAAGTTGCTAACATATACGTTAGTATAAAATTTGTGAACTGTATCTTTAATCTGTACATAAGTATTTCTTTTATGTCCATATTGTTTAGTTATGGATTGCAAATTCTCAAAGTAGCCATCCTGAACGCAAGTGTCCTCCGCAGTATATCCAATGTTGAAATTAACAGGTCCAACATTATAATCATATGAATTCCATCCTCAACTAACCTTAGCTGTTACCACAGGTGGTTTATAGTAAGTAGTTGACCACGTTGCTTTTATTATACCTACATTAGGACTTCCTACATTAAAAGTAACCTCTGTATCTTTTTCAAGACCAACTACAAAACTAGTATCTGTACTATTCCAAGCTGGATTATTTGGACATAGAGTTTCTTCACCTGCAAGTCTCATTGTACTTGTAATTAAATTGCTCTGTGTAATTTCACTTACTCCTACAACATCAAATGCTAATGTAAACCTTTCTTCAAAATCATAGCCCATCCAATTATATAAATGTTTATATAGTCTTGTAGTACTTTTAGGTACTGCTATTCTCATCGGTGAATCAGAATCGGACTCTAATGGTAAATCTATAATTTGTGTATCATAAGGTTTCAGAATTTTAGCATACCAATATTCATCTGTATGTTGTGCTATATCAACTATTTTAGTTGCTATATCCCCAATTTCATTTTGTTTTATAATTTTATCTGATTCTAGAATAATAAGGTTGTTATTTTCCATATCCTTTAGGTATATTTTAGTTAATGGAGCTTTATATAGTTTTAGTTTTTTATCAAATGATAATGAAGCTTTAGGATCATTTTCTATACCGAAATAAACAACTTCGTAATTATTGTTATCGTCCTTTAAATTACCCACATATTTTGAATTGCTTATTCTACTTAATCCTAAACCGCCTTGTAGTTTGAACTCTTTTTTGTCATTTCTATCTACAAATCCTTCTATATATACCTTGTCACCTATTATTTTAAATAAATCAATATTCATTTCACAATCAATTGAATTATCCAAGTTTAAATTCTTACCATAATCATCATAATTCTCAATGCAGTAAGCATTAAATTTAAGCCCTTTTTTTATACTATCTTCTGCAAATCCAACATTAATGCTAGATACCAATATTAAAGCTACTAGTAATATACTTAAAACAGATTTTCTCATGTTTATGTCATTCCTTTCTAATATCCAAGACAAATATTGCCTATAAACTGATTTTGTTTTTGTTTACATCATGGAGATTACAGAGAGATATGAAAATCATTAATGGAATAGTATCTTGCCCATGTAAAGCAAAATTAATATATATAAGTCTATCCGCAATTGTGACTTCGTCCTTTATCCCCAGATATAATATTTGGTGCACCTAAATGTAATTATATATATATATAATTGTGCAAGAAATATAAATCGCAATATCCGACATAAACCGCCATATCATTAGAACAATTACGTTATAACTTTCTTATATGCAATAACAAATTATCAATACATAAAGTAATATTAAAACCTAGAGGATGAGCCTCCGCCCCCTGATCTGCCGCCACCGCCGGAGTTTCCTCCGCCGCCCCAGCCTCCGCCTCTGCCCCCGCGTCTGGATCCTGATGCCATCATGCGGAATATAAATCTGGTAATACGACCCCTTGTTAGTATAAGGTCAAGGATTATGAGTATTACAAATAACAGCAATACAATTGGGTGCTCCAATATAAACTTAATAATCTGTTGGTTTTTAGTATTAGAACTTCCGTTCCTTGAATAGTTATTTTGTGAGTTATAGTCATAACTGCCTTTATAATTCAAATCATATTCCTCACCTGATACTATCTTGCATATATCAGAGTATATTGTAAAAACCGCTTTGTTCAAGCCTTCTTCTTGGTTAATGCTTGAAAACTTCTCCAAAAGCTTATAGGTCTCAAGGTCTGTAAGGGTGCCTTCATATCCATAGCCTACTTCAATCCTTGATCGTCTTTCCTCCATGCTTAATATGAATAGGACTCCCTTGTCCTTTGTACCTATTTTCCAGTTGTTAAACAAAGTATTTGCATATTCTTCAATTGTATTTCCCTCAAGAGATTTTACACTGACAAATACTATCTGACCGCCGTCAGTTACATTCTTTGTTCGTTCTCCAAGCCTTACTATATCTTGCTCTATGCTGGAGTTTAAAACATCTGCAAAATCATTGCAGTAAAACTCTGTAGTTGGTTTGGGAAGCTTTGGCTCATAAGCTGCTGAGTATGCAAAAGCAGTACTAAAGGTCATGAGAAATATAGTAAAAATAATAATAGCAAAACATACAAACCCTTTTATTGGATTTTTATACTTCATCTTAACCCTCCTTTCATTCCTCCATAAACTTTTTTAATCACTTTTATAGTTTTTCTTATATTATAATCTCATTCCTGCAAATAAGAACAATAAGAGATAAAACTCCTATTGCTCTTAACATAACCTGCATTTATATAGTACTAAAAATTAACCTTAGGTGCATTTTCAGCCCCTGCATCTGCTTTTATATACGGAAACTCATCATTAAAGCCCAACAGACCTGATACTATGTTGGTTGGAAATACTTTTATCTTTTTATTAAAAACCTTAACATTATCATTATAAAGCTTACGTGCCACAGCGATTCTATTTTCTGTTCCTTCAAGTTGTACTCTAAGATCCTGGAAGGCTTCATTTTGCTTTAGCTGAGGATAATTTTCTGTTATTACCAGCAGTCTCCCAAGTGCTGATGTAACACTTTCATTAGCTGCAATTTTCTGATCCATAGTTCCTGCTCCTGCAAGCTTTGCCCTTGCCTCAGCTATTTCTGTAAATATTTCCTGCTCCTTTATTGCCTGAGCCTTAACTGTCTCTACTATATTTGGTATCAAATCAGCTCTTCTTTGATACTGAACTTCTATATCGCTCCATGCCGCATTTACGTCCTCACTTAGATTAACTAAGCTTCTTTGAGTGCCTATGGCATATACTCCCAATAAAACAATAACTAAAATTATTGCTATAAGTGATTTACTTTTCATTATTATACCTCTTTCCTATATATTGTATTTAGTATTTTTATTATAGGTTATAGCTATTCTCCCTTGAAATCACCTCCTTTTACTGATTTGTACATATTTTTTATACCGCCGCGGTCAATCATTTTATGAAGTTGTTTCTCTATATATCATAATGATGGGTTGTTTATAATATACATCCTATATAAATGTATTACACTTATAGATATTTCATGTTAAAACCCCATAACTGCATTTATATTCCATATAAAGGAGAAATCAATATGAAGAATAAAAACCATCTATCCTGGCAAATTGGCGCAGCTTATATTGGTACAGTAATAGGTGCAGGCTTTGCCTCTGGACAGGAAATCATGTACTTTTTTACTCCCTATGGCTCTTTAGGGCTTATAACTTTATTTTTATCGGGATTATTTTTTATGTTTACTGGATATGCTATTTTTTTTACTTCCAGTCATTTTCGTGCCTACAACTATAATGATTATATACATAAGATATGCGGCAGCAGACTGGCTGTAATATACGATATCATTATCAGCCTGTTTCTTTTTCTAGGTACTTCTATTATGTTCTCAGGAAGCGGTGCAGTGTTTAAGGAGAACTTTATGCTTCCTCATATAGTTGGAGTACTGATAATAGCATTATTAACTATTATTGTAGTTTTACGCTCAGTCAAGGGTATACTGAGTATCAATTCCGTCATTGTACCTGTATTGATAGGAACTATAGTATTAATATTCTGCTTCAATATTAATAACGAAAATATAAATAAGCTATTTGTCAACTTATCAGCTATGAAGCCTGACAATTTGTTCAGACCTGTATTTGCATTTATGTTTTACTGCTCCTATAATGTTGTTTTATCTTTGGGCGTTTTAAGTGCCTTTGCTGAAAATATCCGTGATGTAAAGGTGCTGAGAAATGGAGCCTTCATAGGGGGCTTGGGGCTTATGGTTCTGTCTCTTTCACTTAATTTTTGCCTGCTTACAAGAGTCCCACATGTATTTAAGCTGTCTATTCCCATTTTGTACATAATCAAGAGCTATCATCCGCTCATAAAGCTTGCTGTTGCTGTATGCATATGGTGTGCTGTATTTTCGACTGCAATATCCAATGCCTTCAGCTTGGCTAATCGCATCAGCAGAAATAGACCTGCACTTTATAAGGTTATTGCCGCCGTTGTTGTAACGGCTTGTATTCCATTGTCTTTTATAGATTTTAAAAAGCTGGTAGCTCTTTTTTACCCCCTTTACGGGGCACTGTCTATGTTTCTTATATTTCAGATATTATATAGCTTTGGAAGCCAGATACATAAGCTTGGAAAGAAATATTAGCATGTTACCTATTGCGGTAAACAACTATGAGCTTCTTCCCCTTGCTTAGCCCAAAGCATTTTTCTGAATCTTACTATACATACTAAGCTTACAATAGCCAATGCAGCCAAATACAGCTCAATTATTAATATGCCATACCTCTGATTAATTACTAGTCCTATAGGAAAATTCAGCAGAGCATGAGCCAGTATTGCATATGCAAGATATCTAAGCTTGTTGGACATTACGCCATACATTACGGTAACCGAAAAACCTATATGAACTATAATGGTTAAGACTCTTTCGATGCCTCCAATAATAAACAGATAAGATGGCGTGCTTATAAGTGCACCTCTTATACCTATTGCTGTCATAGCTGGCATACTTTGAGCCAAAACAGAATCAAAGTAACCAGTGTTTATTGTTATACTATAGTATAGGTTCAATGCCATAGTCATACCCAAAAGCAGAAAAGCTTCAATGCCTCCATGACCTATTCCAAAGGCTATAGAATTTTCCCAGCTTAACTTCCTTTTCATAAGGGTTTTATATAGTATGAATCTGCCCACCTCTTCAAACAGTCCGGCTGTACCTGCGGCAAATATTGAAGCTGCTAATACATTGGAACTAACTGTCTGAGTAAACCATGGTTGATTGCTCAAATAAGTAATCAGCGGTATTCTTGTAAATACCTGAAATATGGCAAAACATAAAGCCCCAATAAAAACAGCACTAATGCTGTATTTATTCTTTTTGTAAAAATATATTGCCAGAGCTAGCGGAAACCCTATTGCCAAAAGCAAGGATAAACACATCATAACTATTGATAACCAACTAACCAAGCTATTACCTCCCTATTTGTTAAGCTATATAGCGAATAAACTTCATAATTTTAAATTTCCAGTTTGTTCATCCAAATAGTTTAGAAAGTTTTAGTTAGAAGTATTTCTAACTTTAAAGTTTCTTAACTATATATATAATACGAAGTATACAGCAAAAAGTTTTGAAGAATATAATATATTTTGAAAAAAGCATTTGCAGAGATATCCGCAAATGCTTTTAAGCTTTATTTTAAATTGTAAATAGCCTTGTACTTGCTTTCCAAATATTCAACTAAATATTCTGGGTTTATTTCCTCGCCAGTAACATCCATTAGTATCTCAGCAGGTGTTAAAAGCTTTCCGTACTTGTGTATCTTTTCGCTTAACCATTCTTTTATTTTCAGCATTTCGCCTCTGCCTATCATTTCATCAAAATCAGGCATTTCTTTTCTTATAGCGTTGCAGAACTGTGCTGAGTATATGTTGCCTAGTGTATAGGATGGGAAATAGCCAAAGCTGCCGCCAGACCAGTGTACGTCTTGCAATACACCCTTAGCATCATTGGGAGGTACTACTCCTAAATATTCCTCCATCTTTTTGTTCCATATTTCAGGAAGATCGGCAACCTTTATCTGCTGGTTAATAAGAGCCTTTTCTATTTCATATCTTATCATTACATGCAGATTATATGTAAGCTCATCTGCTTCTACCCTGATAAGTGATGCCTCAACCTTATTTATAGCTTTGTAGAATTCCTCAACAGCTATTCCTTCAAACTGTTCAGGGAATATACTCAACAGCTCCTGATAATAGCACTTCCAGAAGCTATAGCTTCTTCCCACAAGGTTTTCCCAGAATCTTGACTGTGATTCATGTATTCCCATTGATGTACCTGTACATAAAGTAGTACCATTCAGATTATTGCTGATATTTTGTTCATATAGAGCATGACCGCCTTCGTGGATTGAACTAAATAATGCACTGCTGAACAAATTTGGGTAGTAATGAGTAGTTATTCTTACATCTCCGGGAGTTATGCCTATTGTAAAAGGATGCTCGCTTTCATCAAGTCTTCCTGCTTCAAAGTCATATCCCATTTTTTCTAATATATATATGCTGAATTCTTCCTGCTTTTTAACGTCAAAATCCTTGGTAAATATTGAATCGTCAGGCTGGAATTCCGAAGCCTTAATGCTTGCTACCAGTGGGACAATCTTTGCTCTTAGCTCTCCGAATATTTTATCCAGCTTATCTACAGTCATTCCAGGCTCATAGTAGTCAAGCAGTGTATTATACTTATTGTCCTTGTAGCCCCATATATCAATAAACTCAATATTAAAGTTAACTATTCTTTCGAGATATGGGCTGAACAATGCAAAGTTATTTGTATTTTTTGCTTCTTCCCATATTGTCTCTGCTTCAGAGGTTAATATTACATATTCCTTATATTTTGCTTCTGGTATTTTCTTAAATTTATCATATTCTCTTTTGCTTTCATTAACCAGAACCTTCATTATATTATCAAGCTTTTCATTTTGCTCAGACATGGTGAAATAGTCTATGTATTTTGCCATTTCATCGGAGGTTGCCAACCTAAACATTTCTGTTGAAAGCATTCCTATAACCTCTGCTCTGTCAGAGGCACCTTTCTTTGGTGCACCTGTTCTTAAGTCCCAGAATATAATTCCAAGAGCGTCGTTGTACTGCTTTATTCTTTTGATATAGTCTTTAAAGTCTGCAACCATGGTATCAAAGTTTTTTTCCAATTATAACCCCTCCCAAATTAAGTGGTACATATAAATAAGAAACCCTAAAGCTTAATTTTATTTCTATAAGCCTAGAATTCCTTATTTTAGTTTGTTATATTAACCATTCTATTACATATTTTTTTAAAAGTCAAAAAATATAAAAGCCTAGAGCTTCCAGGGCAAATCAGATTCGGGATTATCCTCCTTATGTGTAACCACCACCTCTGGCGTGTACACATTATACGAATCTGTAAATGTAACACAATAAGGTATAATATGTGGGGGAAAAGTTGATTACCGGGTTTGGGGGTTGAAGCTCTAGGATTATATTAACTTGTTTAAAAAGCGAAAAAATAAAACTCCCATAATTGCACACAATCAGGGAGTTTATACTCAAATTTATTAACATAGATAAATCCTTATATAAACAACCTGTAGTCAGACAATTTATGGCTGTCTGGTAGAAACGCTTAGACCGTATCTCTAAACATATACAAGCTGTATAATTCATTTATTCACTTATAGCTATTTTATATCAAAGCAGCGAAAAATGCAAGATATATTAATGAAAGTTTGTATTATAGATAACCAACTTCAAAATTAAAACTTTCCAGTTGGTTATCTATACAGACTATAGACACTTATAGTTTTTTCTATAGCCTTCCTTCTGTTCCTCATTCTTAAATAATCCGAACCAGTCTACAACCTCTATTGCAAAATCTACAAATGCATTTCCTACTGCTGTTATTAGATTACCGTCTCTTACTACGTTTTCCTTAACATAGCTGCTTCGTGGAAATACATCTTCCGCTCCTATTTGCTGGAGATATTCTTCTGTCAGTGTTGTGGTATATTTATGTGCTTCTAATATTCCAGCCTTTGCAAGATACTCAGGGCCGGCGCATATAGCTGCTATGAGCTTCTTATCAGCATCGAGTCTGCATATCAGCTCTTTTAGCTCTTGTTTTAGCTCTCGTACCCAACCGCCGGGTATAATGAGTCCTTCCACATCATCAAGCAAAAGTGCTTCCTGTACTGTAAGTTTTGGAAAATATGTAACTCCCGGCTTGCTTGTGATTACTTCCTTTTCATAAGCTACTAATACTATTTCCTTTCCTGACATCCCTAGAATATGAGTAGCAAGAGTCATTTCAAAATCTGCCATTTCATTATAAATAAAGCATACTATCTTACCCATTGCATAACCTCCAACTTCATAATTAGTCCCTCTTATACTGCTATATAAATTATCTGTCTTATGTAAATCAAACCCCGTACTGCCATAAGACCGAACGGGGTAAAATATTATTCTACTGGTTTTAGCTTTGCGGTAAAGTGTCTTAATACCTTTGGTTCATATACAATTTCAAGTCCCTTTAGTGTATGTGCTCTTTGATTTATTGCTATTAACGCATCAGCAATATAGTCCATGTGTCTGTCTGTGTATACTCTTCTTGGTATGGTGAGTCTTAAAAGCTCCATTGGGGACTCTAGCTGTTCTCCTGTCTCTACATTTCTGCCCAACAGGAAAGAGCCTATTTCAACGCCTCTTACTCCACCTTCAAGATACAGCTCGTTTGCCAGTACCTGAGCAGGGAATTGATGATATGGAATATGGGACAGCATCTTTTTTGCATCAACAAATACCGCATGTCCTCCAGTAGGAGTCTGGATTGGTACTCCACCTTCCATTAATCTTTTGCCAAGGTACTCGATCTGTCCTATTCTATATTCAAGGTATGCTTCCTCTACACCTTCCTGCAAGCCTATAGCTAATGCTTCCAAATCTCTGCCTGCCAAACCTCCATAGGTTGGGAAGCCTTCAAATGGAACAATCATGGATCTTAGAGCCACATATAATTCCTCGTCATCTCTTACACCTAGAAGACCGCCTATGTTTACAAGACCGTCCTTCTTGGCACTCATTGTAAAGCCTTCGGCATATGAAAACATTTCTCTTACTATGTCTTTTATGGATTTGTTTTCATAGCCTTTTTCTCTTTGTTTTATAAAATAAGCATTTTCAGCGTATCTTGCTGCGTCTATAAATACTCTTATACCATGCTTTTTACATATTTCGCTGACAGCCTTTATATTTTCCATGGAAACAGGCTGTCCTCCAGCACTGTTGCAGGTTATTGTTATTATACATACAGCTATATTTTCAACACCTCTTGTTGTAATATAGCTGTCTAGCTTTTCAAGGTCAAAATCACCTTTGAAGGGATGAGGAGTCTGAGTGTCAAAAGCTCTGTCATGTATAAGATTTACTGCCCTTCCCCCTGCCAGCTCTATATGTGCCATGGTAGTATCAAAGTGCATATTTCCTATTACATCCTGACCCTTTTTTACCATCAATGGGAAAAATACCTGTTCAGCACCTCTTCCCTGATGAGTAGGTATTATGTATTTATACCCGATTATGTCCTGAGCTGACTTTTCCAGCTTGAAAAAGCTTCTGCTGCCTGCATAGGACTCGTCTCCCATCATTATGCCTGCCCACTGTCTGTCACTCATTGCCCCTGTTCCGCTATCAGTTAAAACATCAATATATATTTCGTCTGCTGTTAAAGAGAATACGTTGTAGCCCGCCCTTATAAGTGCCGCCTGTCTTTCTTCCTTGGAAATAAGATTAATCGGCTCCACCATCTTAATCTTAAACGGTTCTGCCTTTCTCATTTTTCAACCCCCTACTTAATTATATCAGCTAAGCTATAATAACCCCACACTGGCTTTAAAATACGGTTATACCAATTATTATTTAATATTGGCATACTATCTATATTATACTACTATTAAAAAAAAACTGCAATGTTTACAAAACTATTGTAAGCATTGCAGCTTCTGTATTTCAAAAAATCGCCCGGGAAATATTTTATGTCGTTTCCTGCATTATTAAGCCTTTTCTATGCTAACCCTGCTGCCTTGTCCCTCTTTTGTAGGGGCATCTACAATAAGTCTCCTTGATAGTCTGCTTTTAAGCTCTGGAACATGACTGATGAGTCCTATTACACGCTTAGAGCTGCTGAGTCTTTCCAAGGAGTCTATAACTATATCCAGCAAATTATTGTCCAGTGTACCAAAGCCTTCATCTAGGAAAAAGAATTCCAGTGGACTCTGTCCCTTTAATTGAAGCTGTGAGGATAATGCTAAGGCTAGGGATAAGGATGTCAGGAAGGTTTCGCCTCCTGATAATGTTGTTACCATTCTCAATACTCCTCCGTTGGCATTATCTCTTATCATAAAGCCGTTTTCTGTATCCAGCTCCAGTGAGTATCTGTACTTGGTAAGCTCTCCTAAGGTTTCTGAAGCTTCTCTGGCTATATATCTCAACCTTTCCTCAGATATAAACTCAATAAAGCTGTTTCCCTTCATAAGCTTTTGGATTTGCTCGAGTATTTCCTTCTTTTTCTTAATCAGCTTCATTTCTTTATCAAGCACAATCCATTTTTCATAGCTGCTTTTTATGCTGTAATATGTGTTTTTTGCAGCTTCCAGCAGTGATATGCTGTTTTCCTTTTCCTTTTGCAGATTCTCAAAGGCTTCCTTGATTTGCTGCCACTGTTGTTCCTCTATAACTCTCCCTCTAAGCTTTTCTATAAGTATGGATTTTTTCATTTGCAGATTTTTTGCCGCTTCTTCATAGCTTTTTATATCTTCTTCAAGCTGTATTACAGCTTCCTGTTTTATTATAGATAGTTCTGCCTCATTAACAGTTGAAAAGCCTTTATCTTGTAACCCCTTTTGGAGACTGCTAAAGTCACTATCCAGCTTTTCTTCAAATATTCGCTGTTGATCCTTAAGACTCTGAATGCTGGCAGTTATTGAATTATGATCAGTTCGTGCTTTATTAAGGTATTCCAGAGCATATTTTTCTTCCTTTTCTATCAGCTTTATACTATTCTCAATACTATTGATTTCTGAGTTAATATCTGCTTTATCTGTTACGGCTTTAATCAGGTTTTCCTTATCATCCTTTTGTTCTTTCAGACCTCTGCCTTCCGCTTCCATATCAGATAGAACATTTGAGCATGTGTTTTTTTTCTCAACTGTCTGTTCAAGCTCTATTCTTATTTGCTGTTCTTCTTTTTGCAGCTTTTCTATGTCTTTATTAAGCTTCTCTGTTGTACTCTCCTTTTGCTGTATTTTTTCCAGCTCTATGGATGGATCTTGTATACCTAGCCTTTCTAAGCAGCTATTATATTCTTCTGTTTTTATTTTTACCGTTTGGTAAATATCGGTTTTTTCCAGCTCAAGCTTGCTGAGACTTTGTATGCTAATGTCTAGCTGTGCCTTAGTACTGCTTTCTGTTATCTTATGCTTATGAAGCTTTTCCTGACAGATCTTTAGTGTTTGTTCCAAGTCCTTGTTTTTAGCTTCCCATTTTTCTATTTCCTTTAAGGCTTCTGCATTTCGGCTTTGTAGTTGTATCAGCTTAGCTTCGATGTCAGGCAGGTCAGCTTCTTTATACTCATCTGGCAGCTCTGCTTGAAGCTGGTCGTAATCTTTTATTTTAAGCTCCAGATCCTCTTGAGCTTGCTTGTAATTGTCTGAAAAAGCTTTACATTGGGCATCTATTCTTATAAGCTGGCTTTCAAGGCTTCTTATGCTGTTTTCTATTCTGCTGTTTTCTTCTTGCAGTTTTTTAATATTATTCAGGGTATCATTTATTAAAGCCTCATTTACTTCTAAGGCTGGGCTGGGGTGATCCTTAGAGCCGCAAACGGGACATGGCTCTCCAACTGTTAGCCCTTTTGCTATTTCATATGCACCGCAGCTTTCTTTTATGGATAAATGCTGATCAATTTGCTGCTGTATATCCAGCTTTGACTGTTGATATTTGTTAAGCTGTTCTATTATGCTGATATCCTTAGCTTTCTCTGATTTCATTTGAGCTTCTGTATTTATGAGACGCTGCTTTAGTTCAGCAATATCTCTATTCTTTAGCTTAAGCTTGTCAGCTATAGACCTAACCTTATGGTAATGCTCTTCATATGCAGAAAGCTGTGTTTTGTTCATTGGCTTATTATTCATATGCATTTCCTGCATTAAGCTTATATTTTTTGATTCTTCTTCTATTTTTTCCTCATTAGCTAATATGATATTTAGCTCCGCCTTTAATTTGTTAACACTAGCCAGCATTTCATTGTATTTAGCTTCTATTTGAGTCATATCCTTAACTGCCTTGTTAAAGTCGTGCTGATAGGCTATAGCATTTTGGACAGCTTTTTTATAGTCCAGTGAAAGCTTTAAGCCTTCTATGCTGTTTTTATGTGCTGATATTGTCTGACTTATATTGTCCAGCTTTTCTTTATATGTACTTATTTTCAGCTCACAGCTTTGCATTTCCATTTTTTGCTTTTTATAGTTCTCTCTGATTACTTGAAGCTTGTTCTCAATGTTTTTTATTTCTTCTGATAAGCTTAATGCATTGTTAAGCTTTGTCTTTTTTTCTATTAGTATTGGCAGCTCAGATTTTAGCTTATGATTTTTTTGCTCATAATCCTTTTGTGTATTTGCAAGCTCAGCTCTTGCTGCTTCCAAGCCTTGCTCCGAGGCTTGAAGTTTGCTTATTGTATTTTCAAGCTTTGCTTTTGTAGTGCTGTAAGCAGTTATTAAATGCAGTATTGCATTTGCCTTTATTGCCTTATCCAGTATCTGCTTTTTAGTGTTTATCTTGTCCATACCTAATAAATGCTGCTGTTCTTTTGCAGATATCTGACTTAGCTCCTGATTAAGCTCCCATATTTCCTTGGATTGCTGAAATTGAGCTTCTGCTAAGCTGTATTGCTCATCCAGTCTATGCTTATTATCCAGAGCTTCCTTCATTCCCTGCTCTGCGTTAATAAGTGCTTCTGCGGATGCATTTCCTAGTGTGCTCATAGCTCCTTCAAGATTTGAATGTTTATGCCTTATACTGCTTAGCTTTTTATTTACCTTCTCCCCTAATAGTTTCCCATACTCTTCAAGATAAAATATCCGCTCCAGCATTTTAGTTTTCTCAGCCTTGGGCGACAGCAGAAACTCCTGAAACTTGTTTTGGGGCAAAACTACAGAGCGGGTAAAGTCATCAAACTGCAATCCAATAAGCTCTATTATTTGTGCGTTTACATCTACAGGCTTATCTGCAACTATGTATTCCTCGTCTCCTATTACTTCAAAAATTCTCGCCAGCTTTGACTCTGCCGAAATTTCCGAGTCCTTTTTTCTTTTGTATACTCTTTCAACTCTATAGGTTTTTCTAGCTCCCTCTTTGGCTAAATCAAAGGTAAAGGAAACCCTCATATCGTTTAATGCTGTATTTATTATGCCCTGTGTGCCTCTGTTAGCTCGCTGTACGTTTCCGTATAAAGCTAAAGTGATTGCATCCAATATTGTAGATTTTCCGCTGCCGGTAGGACCAAATATACCAAAGAGCCCCATTTCTCCCAGCTTGTCAAAATCTATGCACTGCATATCCACGAAGCTTTGCAAGCCCTCTACCTTAAGATATCTTGGTCTCATAGTCCTCACCTCTTATTTCTGTTTCACTGTTTCTTTCGTTTTGTTCATTTATAACCTCAAGAAAAACATCCATGATTTCCTCTGACATTTCTATTCCCATTTTGTGTATGAAGAAGTCCTTGAACAGCTCATCTATTCTTCTTGTTTCACGATTTATATATGTAATATTATTATCCTGCTGGGTTTTTAAGGCAGGTCGGATATTTATGATTCCAGTGTTAAGCTCTCTCAGCTTTTTTTGTTCCTCTGGTGTAATAATCCTGTCGGTATGTATTTCAAGATCTATCCAGCAATTCTGATCCTTCCCCTCTTCACACCAAGCCATGGCTTCCTCTATGCCATTTTTAGCAATCCACTGTTTTAGGGGCTTGCCTGACTTTAAGTATATTTCGCTGACCTCTGCTTCTTTTTCAGGTTCTGCATCTATAACAAATACTGCCTTTGAGTAGTTAGTCTCAGAAAAGCTGTATGCAAGGGGTGAACCAGAGTAGTATGCGGGTACTGGTGCAGCTTTTATTTTCTGGGGTCTATGCAGATGTCCCAGAGCGACGTAATGTGCATTGGAAGGAATAGCCTCCGGCTCTACTATTAATGCTCCCCCCAACTGTCTTTCAGAGTCAGATATTTTGCCGTCTCGCATATAAATATGGCTGACCATCAGATTTACTGTATCCTTTCTATAGTTCTGGCTTAACTGCATCAGCAGCTCTGTAATCCTGTCGGAATAAGCTTTTTGCAGTTTTTCCTCGCTGGTTTCATATGTTATTACCTCTTCCAGTCTTGCTTCCGAGGGATATGGAAGTGTTAATATTACTGTACTATATTCATATTTAGAAAGCTTAAGCTCGAGCCATCCACGCCCGGAGGCTGTTATTTTTATATGGTCAGTTTCGCATCTGTAAATGCCTGCATCACTGGCAGGATAGCCTAACAGCAATATTCCGTTTTTGTATGCAAGAGGGCTTGCCGCACAAAGTCTGTCCGGGCTGTCATGGTTGCCTGCAACAATGACTATGGCTCGTGTGCCCTTGTTGTTAAGTTTTTCTACTGCCTCATAAAAAAGCTCTTCTGCGGCAGAGGAAGGATTATGTGTATCAAATATGTCTCCTGCAATTATTATCATATCAATGCTTTCACGTTCCGTTATTTCGCAAAGCTCATTAATAAATTCCTTTTGTTCATTTATTCTGCTGACATTTTCAAGGGTCTTGCCCAAATGCCAGTCAGATGTATGAAGTATACGCATATAGTGTCCCCCTATAATTTCTAACTTTAAAGTGTCTTAGCTATATAGAACACGTTAAAGAAATTACATTAGTCAGTTGCTATGTACGTGTTCTATCAAATATAAATACCGCTTCGCACCTTAGTAAATGTAAGATTTTTGTCGGTATTTATATATATATAATCAGTTTATAATATTTTGGGGTTCAATACAATTTCCAATTAACCGTATCATTTAACCAATTTATGACATTATTTGTTTCCTTCGCTTAAAAAGGGCTGATACATCATAATGGCGTGGTTTTCTGCTACGCATTCATCTGCAATTAATAAATCATTGATATCAAATGTTTTGCGGCAGATTATATTATGTCTTGTATATCCTCCCCATATTTCATGATTAATCCAATGCTTTTCCTCATATATATTATATCTGACCAGTGGGTCGCTTACGCATCTCCATTCACCTGAAAGATTTTCCTTATCCATATATAGATGCAGTTGATAAGGCTGAGTTGTTTCGTTTAATATTTGCAAGTCCATATAGTTGTATGAACAGGTAGCTCCGCTGCCAAAGGGCTGTGTCCTGTTGGAGTCAGGAAATACATCATAGCTGTGCCTATGCCGCTCAGTAACCGTCAGCGGGGTATGTAGTGTCATCCAATATATCAAATTGGATAACTGGCATAAGCCGCCTCCTACTCCTGCTTTAAAGCCGCCGTAGAAAAGCACCATGCCGTTTTTGTAGCCCTTTTTTGCGGCAGGCTTTCCTATGAGCCTCCAATATGAGAAGGTTTCTCCCGGATTGATGATAACTCCATTCAGCTTGCTTATTGCAATTTTCAAATTAATTATTTTATTATGCTGAAGCTGCATATCTACATCTTTAAGCTTTCTCAGTAATGGAGTTTTGTGATTAAATACGGTATATGGCAATAAGCTGTCCTGACGATTCAGAGCATATTTTTTACTGCCTAAATACCACGTAATATATCGTCTGCTGGTATAGTACAGTTTTCCCAGCTTAATCCTCAAGCTTGATCTCTTTTTTGGCTTCATAAATAACCTCACCTCACCTTTTATTTTAATACTACTTTAAAATCAGCTTTACAGCAATTATTATATAACGTGAGTTCGATAAAAAAAGCTGCACATCCTATTGGATTTTACAGCTTTTATAAGTATCATTTATACAGCATATTTACTTTTTCTTGTTATTGTTATTATTGCCTTTGCTGCTGTTATCACTACTGCTTGAGCTTTTATTGTCCTTGCTTTCTTTGTTGCCTTTTTCGTCCTTGTTATTATCCTTGTTATCTTTACTATTACTGTTATTGTTCTGTTTGTTTTCCTTTACATCCTCAGAATCAGTTTTTTTCCCTTCTGACGGATTGCTTACCTCTTTATCTTTGTTTTTGTCTTCCTTCTTATCTTCTTTTTTACTGTCATCAGCTTTATTATCATTACCCTTGCCATTTCCATTGTTTGAGCTATCTATATTTTTATGGTCATTTTTCTTATCTTGATCTTTTTTATCTTCTTTTTTGTTATCTTTATCCTGCTGACTTTTCTCTTCCTGTTTTTTTGCATCCTTGTCATGCTTCTTTTCTTCCTTTTTTGTATCCTTAATGACATCTAGCACTTGTTTTACTGACATTTGTTTGACTTCTTCTATCTGAATTCCTGGCTTGGCTTCTTTTATTTTTTCTATTAAAATAACTTTTCCAGGAGATATATTTTCTGTTACTGCCTTTTTATAGTCTTCTACTTCAACCTTTTCTAAAATAATAGTATAATTGCTACTGAGCTTTGACAGCTCCTCCGAGGACACCTTGTTGATTTCTTCTGTTATTTTTAATTGCTTGCTTTCATTTTCCGTAGAAACAGTAAACATTACACTGTTTTCCTCATTGTCTTTCAAATAACCACTATCATATGCTGTCTCCAGTATTTTTGATACAGCAGTGTTTAGATTCTTATTATTAATGCCTCCTGATGATTTTAAAAGCTTTTCAGCATCTTCATTTAATGCTTTAACAGCTATTACCCTTTCAAACCTGTTGATTGATAAACCCAGACTTGGATTTATATCAACACTTATATAGCTGTACGGTGAATAATAAGCGTAAGCACCTGTAATAAGCATAGCAATTAATATAAGGGATGCCGCCATAGCTGATATTTGTCTCATATATTTGTTAATATTTACTGTATTTATAGTAACTTCATCACCAATGTTGCAGCCCGCCTGTTTTCTCTGCCTAACAAAGTCTCCTTTTTGTGTTATTACTATCATATAATTATTATGAAGCTCAGCTACTATGCCTTTCACTTTTGCCACCCCCAATCTATAAACTCTCTTATGCAATAATAGTCACCAGTTAATATTACTGTTGCTGCTATTACATAATTTCGTGCTCTCTCTATAGTTTTTCGGGGTAGTTTTGTGCCCGATTCAATTTCAGCTACAGGAAGATAGGTTTTTGTCTTTATTTTTTTTACCAGCTCTGGATTGTCTATTATATATTTTACTATATCCAGATAAGCTTTTTTTGTATTTTTATGCTTTGGAGAGCTTTTAGCAATGTCATTGAAGGTTAGCTGATATTTATTCAGCTCCTCCTTTAGCTGGACAAGCTCTATTCTTCTAAGCTCATTTATTTCCTTTTCCTGATATTTGTTTTGTGCCTGCTGATTTGTAACTGCATATTCGTACATTTCTTCACTATCACTGCTGTCGCTGCCATAATCATTAAGAAAGGTTACTTCCTTATGCTTTTTTTCTTTCCTGTAATAATCTATCAATCTCCTTTTTATAACAGTCTGAGCAAAGCTTAAAAAGCTTCCCTTTGATTGTTCATACTGCTTTATAGCTTCTTCAAATGCCATAAGTCCAATGCTTAGCTCATCGTCTTCACCATATACAACATACTTTCCCACACACTTTTCAACAGCGGCGGCAATAAAGGGCTTGTAATCCTGAATAAAATTGTTTCTATCTTCCTTGGAAAACTTAATTCTGACTACCTTTTCATTTAATGTTTCATTAAAATTATTCAAGATTAACACCTCCCCCCAGATTTTTTTAAAATTACCCTAATATTACACTATTCCCTGCGAAATAATATAACAGGCGTTTTATATAAAAATATATGTAAACTGCAAGACTACTTTTATATAGAGAAACAACTTCATAATCTGATATTTCCAGTTGTTTCTCTATATAGCTTAGAGACTTTTAGTTGAAAAATATTTTTCAACTTTAAAGTGTCTTAGCTATAACAATAATTATACATTAAAACATACTCATATATAAGTGTAACACTATGGTAAATTTGGACTATTTTTATAGTAATAAAGGAGGAGTCTAGTATGTCTATAAAGAACTGCCCTGATTGTGGAAAAATATTTAATTACAATGAAATAAGAATGGTATGTCCAGAGTGTTGGGAAAAAAATGAAGAGGACTTTAGAGCTATCAGAGAATATTTATATGAGAATCCTAATAAAAATATCTCGGAAGTCGCTGAAGCAACCGGTATTTCAATAGAAAAAATCAAAAAGTATCTTCGTGAAGATAGACTAATAGCAGTAAATAATGCAAGCGCATCATTGCTGGACTGCCAAAAGTGCGGCAAGCCTATTTCCTCAGGCAATTATTGTGAGGATTGCAGAAAACAAATAGAAATTGAGCTGAGAAGAGCCTCCTCGTCATATAAGGACACTGGCAGCTCAAAGGGTGTCAGAATGCATACAAGGCATACCCATGGCAGAAGATAATAAAAGCACGTCTAATGCGTGCTTTTATTAGGGCTATTAGCCATTAACTGTATAATCAGTTAGAATTTTGTTTTTTGTTTATGTAATGAAATATAGTGGAGACAAGCATAATTCCAAAAGCGATTGCACCTGCTGTTGCAATTGTATCAACTGCTTTGTACATTGCCTCATCAAGCTTATTCTGACTTATAAATAAAACTGTATCATATGCAGATATTCCCGGTACCAAGGGAAAAATACTAGGTATATAAAAGACTGTAGCAGGAGTCTTTAATTGTCTTGCCATAAGCTCACCATACAAGCTGATAGTTATTGATGCCAGCATAACAGATAACACAGTGTTATTAGTATATTTGTACAAGCTTGAATATACAACCCAGCCAAGCGCACCGCACAAGCCCGCCCATATCAGATTTTTTCTTTCTATATTAAAAAGTATGGCTGGACAATAGCTTCCTAAAAATGCCATAACAATATCCATCAAATTCATCACATCCAATTCATTCCTATTGCTAATGTAAATCCAACTCCTGCACCTACCGCCGTTACTATAAATAGTGCTTCACCCAATCTTGCAATGCTTGCCACCAAGTCCCCATGCAGTGCATCTCTTATACCATTAGTAATTGTAACACCCGGTACAAGAATCATTATCGCCCCTATTATTATCTCATTCATATGGAGTACAGGAAACAAACGAGCCGCTATAAGGCTTATTCCGCCTGCTATCAAGCCAGAAGCAAGATATTCAAAAAACTGCGTAAATCCTGCTTTGTTAATAACATCCTTCAAGTAGTAAATTAAAGCACTAATGCCAGCAGCAGTAATGCCATCTGCAATATTCCCCTTAAAAAGTATACAGTATGCAAATGCTGTAATTGCTGCTGCTATCAATCTGCCCATAAGCTTGAAATAGGGCGGCTTTTTAATTGCATTAAGCTGTTTTATAGCCTCACTATAGGTAAGGGGGTTGAGTGAAATACCTCTTGAGAAGGTATTAATCAGCTCTATACAGTGTAAATCTATGGTTCTTTTTTTTATTCGTTTTATTAGTGATATTGTATCAATAGGGTTACTTATGCTTTTCCCCGATATAAATATCCCTGTAGGCATCACAAAGGCTTCACATTCTATGTCATAAGCAGAGCAAATCCTTGTTATTGTGTCTTCTACTCTATATATCTCCGAACCGCTGCATAACAGTATTTCACCTGCTGTCATGGCTATTTCCACCGTCTCTTTTACATTCATAACATCACCTCAGCTTAAACTGGCTTTATTTATATATTTTATCACATGAATACGATTAATCATAATTAAAGATGCTATAGAAAAAAACGATATACCCCCGAAGGTATATCGTTTTTTCATTATATTGATAGTATTTCATCATTCCAGAACAGATAAATATATCTTTCACTAACCTTCATATTTGTGATTTGCTCCAAGGCTTTTTTGTAGTATTCAAGCTGTATACTGTATTTTTCCCTTAGCTCATCTGTTTTTCCATCAGGTACATAATCTGTTTTATAGTCCAATAATATTATCATATCGTTTTCTATAAAACAGCAGTCTATTACTCCCTGAAGCAGTACTTTTTGCTCTTCATAAGCTTCAATTGACAGCTCCTTAAATACCTCTGAGGCACTTAATTCGATGTTAAAGGGTATTTCTCTGTATATTCTTTGCGCCTTCAGCAGTCTTTTCCCCAATGGCGAATCAAAAAACTTTAGTATTTTATTTATATTCAAAACCTTTGTCTGTTCATCGGTAAGCATTTCTGCCGCTACCATATGACTTACCTGATTTTGTATTTCCTGACGGCTTTCTACTCTGCTTAGATCCAAATGCTGTAGTACATAATGCAGTATCGTGCCCTTTTCAGCGGCAGACATATTACTGCTGCTTTCTAAAAACCTCGGCTTTTTAATCAGCGCAGGTATGTACATCGGGTTGTAGTCATCCTCTGCCGAAACTGCGAACAAACGCTTCAGCTCTGTTACAGTAAGCTTTACCGGGAACTGTCCTGCCTTGATATAAGGATATTTCCATTCCAAGCGTTTGATAATAAGCTCTTGCAATTGGTTTAAGCTGTCTTTATCAGAGTGCTCCTGAAAATCCAAAGCAGCAAATTCCTCCATAAATTCTTCGCTTTCTGCCGCCAGCTCATCTCCTGCTTTTATAAGCTCTTGCTTGCTCCACAGCCTGATATCCCATACAGACTCATCATCTTTAAGCTCATACCTCTGGTTCGGAGTATGATCGGCTTCACATTCTGATGCTTCTTTTATCTGTCTTATTATTATACCATCCTTATGGCGTATAAGTGCCGGACATATCCAGTCAAAAAAGCATTTTCCCTTTAGTATCTGATACTGTGGTACGCTGTCAGCATCTATTCTGATACCGCACCATTTTTTCACAGCCTTATTTAAGCTTTTTACTGTACCTGTTATTATGAGCTTTTCCTTGGCTCTGGTAAGGGCAACGTATAGTATACGCATTTCCTCCGAAAGACTCTCCAACTTGATTTTGTGCTTTATTGCATGCTTTACTATGGTTGGATAGGATATTCTTCTTTCATGATCTATATAGTCCGGTCCAAAGCCTAGCTCCTGATGCAGCAGGATACTTTTATTCATATCCATAAGATTGAAGCCCTTACCCATGCCGCAGACAAAAACTACAGGAAACTCAAGCCCCTTGCTTTTGTGTATGCTCATAAGCTTGACAATATTGTCGTTTTCACCTGCCAGCTTGGCACTGCCTATGTCTCCGCTGCTGCTTTTCAGCTTGTTTATAAAGTTTATAAAGTTAAAAAGTCCTTTAAAGCTGGTTTCTTCGTATTGTCTTGCCCTGTCAAATAGCACTCTGAGATTTGCCTGCCTTTGTACTCCTCCTGCCATTGCACCTGCAAAGCTGTAATAGCCGGTATCATTGTAAAGCTGCCATATCAGCTCGTCCGTCGCCATATACTCCGCCTTTTCCCTCCAAGCTTCCAGCCGTGCCAAAAACTTTTGAACCTTTATGGCTAAGTCACTGTCATTTGCTGCAAGCTTTCTCATTGCCTCATAAAAGGGTACTGAACGATCCCATAGTCTGATGTCAATAAGCTCCTCGGGACTAAAGACTGCTATGGGTGATTTTAATACCGCCAGAAGGGGTATATCCTGTATGGGGTTGTCTATTATTTGCAAAAGCGACATTATGGTTGAAATTTCAACTGTGTTAAAATATCCGCTTCCGATATCTGCAAAGGAAGGTATGCCTGCAAGGGAAAGCTCGTCGCTAAATACCTCAGCCCAGTTTTTTGTGGTTCTAAGCAGTATTACTATATCTCTGTATTCTACTCTTCTATATCTGCCTTCTGACTTATCATATACCTTAAAGGGTTTTTCCTGCTCTGATAATAAGCTTTTTATTCTCGAAGCCACCAGTCTCGCTTCTGTCTGAACTGCTGTAAGCTCTTCTTCATCCTCTGCTGGTTCTTCCTCGTTCTCAGTGTTTTCCAGATCATCGCTGATTGGAAGCTCCTCTTTTTCATCTTCTTCAAGATCTGCTATGTGCAGCTCCACCGCACCGCCTGCTAATCCATTTTCTATGAAATCCTCATATTGCGAGCCTGTATTCAGCTCCTCGCTTTGGTTGTATTCTACCTCACCTATGCTTTTGGACATAGTCATTTTGAAGATATAGTTGACTGCATTTAACACTTCTTTTCTGCTTCTAAAATTTTTATTTAGCAGTATCTTTCTGTTTGCTTCCCCGTGTTTTTCTGAATAGCTGTCTTTTTTATTGTTAAAAATCTGAGGCTTTGCTTGTCTGAATCTGTATATACTCTGCTTTATATCACCAACCATAAATAGATTAGGCTGACCATTTTCATTTCTTGATATTGTCGTAAGCATAAGCTCCTGCACCTCATTGCTGTCCTGATACTCGTCAATATATATTTCCTCATAGCGTTCTCTAAGCTGTAATGCTATATTGCTGGGTATGCTATGCCCTTCCCCATCCTCTGTAAACAACAGCTTAAGGCAGAAGTGCTCAAGGTCATTAAAATCTATTATTCCCTTTTCCTTCTTTTTGCTGGAATACAGCTCACTAAACTCTGCTACCAGCGTACATAAGGCTTTGAATACAGGATACATGCTTCTCATTTCCTGTATTACTTCTTCATTGCCTGCATAAAGCAGCTCTGCTTTATATTTTTTCAGCTTATCCTTTATTTCGTTTCTTATTGCTTTTACTGCTTCCTGCTTTTCCTTGTCTACATCCTTTTTACAGGGCTTTAACCGGTCAAAGGATATGTCTGCAAATGCGCCGGTTACTATATCCCAGTTCCCTGCACTGTCGGAGCAGCAGCTTATTATATCATCAAGGCTTACTAAATCATTTTTCAGCGTCTCGCAATATGCTTCCAGCCCCTCGGTTCTTTGGGACAGCTCTATTGCATACACAAGCATATCCCTCATGCCTCTAAGCTCAATCGCCATGCTTTTAATAAGTGTTTCAGCCCATTTGGTATTTATAAAGTTTGAATTATTATCTAAAATAAAAGCACTATAAGCATTTTCCAGCCACTTATTTGGCCATGGATCACTTTGCACAAACTCATATATGCTTAATACTATATCCTGCAATATGCTGTCATCCTTGCTTCCGCCATAGCACTCCATAAGCCTTATAAAGTCCTTATCTATATTTTCCTCCTCGTATTTTGCTTCAAAAACCTCCTCAACGGCATCCAGCTTCATCAGCAGTGCCTCGGTTTCATCTGCTATACGAAAAGCAGGGTCTATGTCCAGACAATGAAAATTGCTTCTTATTACTTCCATGCAAAAGGAATGTATAGTGGTTATGCTTGCTCTATTCAGCAGTAAAAGCTGTTTTTGCAGAAGCTGAGAATCCGGCTGCTTTTCAAGCTCCTTGGAAATTGCCTCACCTATTCTCTCACGCATTTCTGCGGCGGCAGCATTGGTAAAGGTTACTATAAGCAGCTTGTCTATATCTACTGGTTTATTACCCTCTGTTATTTTCTTAATGATTCTTTCCACCAATACCGCAGTCTTGCCTGCTCCTGCGGCTGCCGCTACAAGCAAATTGCAATTTCTCGCTTGTATGGCATCCAACTGCTCCTTAGTCCAGTTTGCTTTGCTCATCAGCTATACCACCTACCATTTCCCAAACCTCATGGTCTTTTTTATCTGTTAATATTCTATATTTGTTGTTTTTCATACTGCTGTCAAACTGGCATATTGCTTGATAGCTGCAATAAACACAGGGAGTAGCCTTCTTGTTCTTATAGGGACTGATGCTTATATTGCCCTTCAGCATCTCCTGTCCTATTTTACCAAGCAGTCTTTTTACATGTGCTCTCAGGCTTTCAAACTGTTCAAGAGTTGCAGAGGTTGATCTGCCCAAGCTTTCATCCTTGTTTATTCTTGCAGGTATTATGTCGGAGTCTCCTGATATTTGTCTGTCCATTTCTCTGATTATTTTAACATCAGAAAGCAGAAGTCCCCTCATTTTTAACTGCTTCATAATTGATTTTTCGATATATTCGTCAGTAACAGTGTTATTACCCTTGATTATGGGGTCATCAATTTTAAAGTAGAACATTCCAGCAGGTGTGATATTATCCTTATTATCAGGCAAGCCCCCCTGCCATATGGCGTCAAGGTATGTAACCAACTGTATTTGCAAGCCGTAGTAAACATTGGAAAGCTTAAAGGATTTATTCCCCGACTTGTAGTCTATTATTCTCAAATATGTGCCTTCTTCGGTTTTTAGTGCATCAACCCTGTCTATTCTACCATTCAGTATAATGCTTTCCCCCGTGGGAAGCTCTATAGTAATAGGGGGAAGCTGTTCATTTGCCCCAAAGCCTACCTCGTATCCCACAGGCTCAAAGCCTCCCCTTTTAATCTGCTCTGCTATTACCCATACTGCTCTTATTAGTACACGCTTTAGCCTTTCTGTCAGATACTTATATCTTCTTGAGCCTGTAAAAACTGTTTCCTTCAGTTCCTCCAAAAGCTCATCTACGATCTGATTTATCTTATCAATACACCAAGCTTTTTCCAGTCCTCTCCAGCTTAAGCCATTATCATAAATATATTTTGAAAATCTGTCAAGTACCTGATGTAAGAAGCTTCCCATATCTGGTGCACTCAGCTTAAATATTTTACGTTCCTGTGCCTTTAACCCATACTCTACATAGTAGGAGAAGGGGCAGGAAGCATATTTTTCTAATCTCGAAACACTTGTATGTATATTACTTCCATATAATCTTCTTGTTTTTTCTCTGTTTATTTCCTTAACCTGATTAGTATGCTTAAATGCATATAGTGCTTGTCTGCACTTTTCCTTCCATTCTTCCTTTGAAATATACCAATCATAAATATTCTTCCATATAGGATTTATCTCCCTGCCTTCTGTTCCAGCTCTCATAACTGATATCATTTCATTGAAGGTAGGTGAAGGGGTGCATATTTTGGCTAAGTCTTTTTCGGTGTTTTCTCTGGATATTTCACTTTGTATACTCAAGCATGGAAAAACTCTCCTAAGTCTGGAAATAATATTGGAGGGTCTTAAGGTCTTTCCCTCACCGTCGGATACAGGATAGCTTATGCGAATATACTGGGAGGAAGCACAAAGCACTGAATATGCTATATACTGCTGTTCAAAGGTTTTGCTTCTGGTGTCAGGTGCAAGCTCTATGCCCAGCTCCTTCAGCTCATCCCGCTCCATATCTGTCAACAAGCCTTCATCCTTTTCTACCGTAGGAAAAACTCCGTCATTTACACCTACTATATACATAGCCTTTACATTATGACTTTTGGATCTATCTGTGCTTCCTACTGTTAGCTGCTCCAAAGCAGGAGGTATAAGACCCATCTTGCTTTCTGTCAAGCCTATTTCTAAAAGCTCGGAAAATTTGTCTATGGTCATAGTTTCTTTTCCTACAGCTTCCACCATTTGATCAAGTATATCAATTATCATGTTCCAAATCTGACTATACTCGTTTGCCTGCTCAAGCTGTCCGCTGTCCTTATACCTTTGCACCAGTGCTTCTATTCTTTCTGGTATACCTATGTCACAAAGCATATCAAATAAAGCAGAGCAGGTTTCTTCAACCTTTTTTCTGCCCTTGGTTTTCTCATGGAATATACTTAGCGGCATAACTACAGCTTGTCTAATTTCGTTGACCTTTTCTGATATCATCAGCTCATAGTCTGTACTGTTATCCTTGAAGCTTGAATAAATGCCGTATCTCCATTCCTGCTCGGCAGTCCATTTACTGCCCTTTATGCCATGTGCCAGCACATAGTTTTCTATTAAATCTACATCATTTCTTTCTATTCCTGTAAGTCCTGTTTTCAAATATCTGAATACCGCTTCGTAGGACCAATTGGAGGGGTATATACGTAATATGGACAGAACCAGCATTATCAAAGGATGTCCCATTACGTCCCTTTTATTGTCTATAAAAAATGGGATTTCATATTGTGTAAATACAGCACTTATTATTTTCTTATACCTTGCAAGATTGCCAGATACTACCGCAATATCATTGTATCGGAAGCCGTTTTCCCTGCATTGTCTTACTATGTCTCTGGCTGTTTCCTCAATCTCATTATATAAGCTGGTGGCTCTGTAAACATTTATATCCTTTAGTTTTTCTTTATATGTACTGGGACAGAAGGAAAAAACATTCTGCTCCAAGTGCTTTAATTCATCACTTATATATCTGCTGTGCTTGTTATTTAAGGCTACTGGCTTTAGTATACCGACACCCTTTTGCCTTGCTATCTTAATAAGCTTTGCGGCAGTTGCTCTTGATGGGGCAAACAGCTCCACTCCTGACAGGTTATACTCATCCTCTATACAGTCTGTGCAAAGAGTTATGTTTACATTAACTGCCTTTGTAAGCAGCTTTTCTATTACTGCATATTCCTGGGGCGTAAAGCCGGAAAATCCATCTATCCAGATTTCAGCTCCATTGATGTAGCTGCTGTCATCAAGCTTTCTGCAAAGCACTGTCAGGTCATCATCCGAATCTGCATATCTCACTCCAAGCTCATTTTCATATTGTTCATAAACTCTGCCAATATCCTCCAGCTTATCAATAAGCTGCTGATTGCCCTTAATGCTCTTGCTTGCCTGATTTAATATTTGCGGTGTAACGCTATATCTTTTAAACTCGCTTATAATGCTGCATAAAGTACTGGAAAAACCCCTTCGCCCTGCTGTCATGCCGAAAACATTAAGATCTGGCTTCAGCTTATCCAGTATATGAAATATCAGCATACATTTTCCAGGCTGGCTGATCCTTTTGCGGCAGCTTCCCCCAACCTCTGAAAAGATTCTGTAAGCCAGTCTTTTAAAGCTTAGTACCTCAGCTTTGTTAAAGCCGCTTGCTCCCATGGTTTTTACAAGGCTTCTTTCCGCTTGCAGGGAGAACTGCTCTGGCACTATTAGTATCAGGGGAGTATCTGATTTTTGGTTTAATTTGTTTTTTATATCTTCAAGGCAGAAATAGCTTTTGCCGCTGCCTGCTCGTCCGTATATTATTCGTAAGCTCATGTGATATACCGCCTTTGCTTTTGATGGTATCTTGTTATATAGGAATATTATAGCATAGTGGGGGGTGGGGGAGTAGTAGGGTAATATTTCCTATTAGCTAATAGTTTTTTCCATACTTGGAACAAATATGGCTCTAAATCCTTCTAAGGGGTAAGTGGTGGAAATAGAACTTAGGAGTATCTTTTTGCACAAATACAGTAAGAATTAATTCAATTATTTCTAAACTATAAAGGAGGACAAGTTAATGAAAAAAATAAATAGAGTGCAATTATTGCTGTTTGTTCTAGCAATAACCTTTATACTCACAAGTGCTAGTCTTATAGTAAACAAAAATATAACAAGTAGTAAAAACACAGACAATATTGAATTCACATCACACATGAATAAAATGAACACTATGGACGACATAATTAAATACTCAGACAAGGTAATTATAGGAACTGTTATAAGTAAAGACGAGATTGATGAATCTTTAACTAAATATATAGTTTTTATAGATAAGAGTCTCAAAGGTGATTTAAGTTCTACAGATATAGATGTTTATGAGACAAAAAATGCATTAGAAGTTGGTAAACAATACATTCTATTCGTAGGCTATTTTGATTCAGCATTATATCCTAGAGAAGTATATACTTCCATGGATAAAGATTGCATTATTGAGGTCGCTAATGGCAAACTAATTAGCCGAAATAAATTTGGAGAAAAAAATCACACCCTAGAAACTATAATTAAAAGCATTGAAAAAAGTCCAAGCATAAATTCCAACAACAAAAAAACTTATAATGTGAAAAATGAATTTGCAAACATAAAAGAACTTATTGTGGCTTCTGACTATGTAATTCAAATCACAACTAAGGAAGTAACAAAGGTTAACAAATATGTTGCTGATGTTCAAGTAAATGTAACTCATCAGTATAAAGGTGATATAGCTCAAATAGATAGGTTTATGCTCCCTTCTGATTCAAAAGTTGAAAAAGAATACCTATTATTTTTGACAAATTCAGAAGGTAGTTTAGTTTTAACTTCAAGAAAAGGAAGCATTATTCGTAAAGATAATTCAAATGAGTGGAATAAAGCAATTGAAGCGTTAAAAGATATTAACTAAATACACATTGATATTATTACCCACATTCGACTTCTAAAAATGTGTTTTAATAAGCCGATAAATATCCATTGCTTAACTTATTACGCTGATTAATAATACTCTCAAATCCATCACAATGTGATTTTATGCATCTTGGTTAATATAAAAAGGGTCAGCAAACTGTATACCGCAGTTCACTGACCCTTTTTGTATTCTGTCTCTGATATTTCAACTACCATGTCCAATAGCAATTGTCCATACTATCAAGCTCGCTTATGATACTGCATAACGTACTGGAAAATCCCCTTCCCCCTGCCTTTATACCGAAAACATTAAGATTTATTTTCAGATAGTTCTTTTTGCCTATTACAAATGGCTTTATTGCACGTTCAGCTCTGTTGTTACTGAGCTCGCACTGCCCATCCTTTAAAAAGTTCGTTAGAAGCTCCCAATTTGACAAACTGTATGCAATTGCTTGTCCTAACTTACTTTTTCTTACAACTTTAGGTTCTGCCGCTTTAAGCCATCCCAAATAAGCCTCTAGTACAGGCTTGCTTTCTTCTAATCTTTTTTCATATCTTTCTTGGATACTCAGCTCTAATTATTTGTAAAGAAGGGCAATATCTATAATTCTTGAGTACCTATTTTTTCATAATGTTCAGTTTGTCCAATCTTTTCTGCAAGTAGTTTAGGCAATTGGCGAAAGCTTAATGGGTTATCATTAATAAATAAGGCCTTTTTTTCTTGATTATCTTTAGTTTTATATTGGATAACAAGTACATTAAAGTCTTTTTGTATTTTTGTGTCTTTCAAACCAGACATACTTCCTATTATAGCACCGGAAGTTCCAGCTAAAGAACCTCCTATTACTCCTCTCATAAGAACAGACTTATGCTTATCTGTTAACTTACTCATTCTTCTTAATTCAATTTTTTGTATTCTTTCATAAGGCAACTGGTAAGCGTCTTGACATCCCTTTGCAAAAGTTACTTCTTGAAGCTCTTTTTGAGCAATAAGATTATGTTCTTGATGCTTATAAGTAGTAGTATCAAATCCTAACTTATCTCTGTAACAAAACAAATGAACATTGATACCCGTTTCTAAATATCCAACTCCCTCAACATGAATTGCCTGTTCATGTAAAATAATACCTAAATTAGATGCACTTTTCTTATTCTGGGCATTCCCCACTATAGGTAACACAATAATAGCTACTACTGCTGATAACATGAAAACTAAAAGCGTCATATAATTCCACCTCTTTCTATGTTAAAATTGTCTTTTTTAATATATTTCTTTACCGTTTCAAAGTCATGGTGTGTAATATTTGATATCTTTCTTAAACTTTTCCCTTCAAATTTCTTCAAATGGTTGATATGATATGTTTGCTCCATTGTTAACACCTCCTAGTCTCTTTTTCAGTTTGGTCACTAAAAAGGATACTATTATTTAGGGATGCTTGCAATGGAGTGCTTCCATTTTTTGCAGGGACTTTTAACTTCCGCACTGCTTGGTTTATATTATACCATAAACATATTAGATTTGTACTTAATTTATTCTCTTGATTTTCGTTCTATATTCAACCATATCAATAACAACCAGCTTATCTAACATAGTTTCAATCATTCCTTTAAGACCACCTCAATATTAATCAAAAAATAGAAAAATACACCCATACAAATACAGGTGCATTGATTAGTTGATTTATTTTACTTATTGTTTTTTATCTGATAATTCTTTTATTAAATATTGTTTAATACTTGATATATGCTGTTCGTATTTATCTTTATGTCTACTTTCATCAAACAAAACTCTTGACAACTTACTTTTTATAATTTCTATTTCTTTTTTATTTTTTAACATAAGATGTTTTCCATTTGAAGTATATATACTATCAATATATTTAGCTATAATTGGAAAGCAATTACTTATTCTATATAATGCAGGTCTGTTAGTATGTCCTATATGATACCAACATGATCTAATATCTCTTTCAGGTAAATTAATATAATTTTCAATTTTATCCATTACGTCTTTATTTCTGTGTGATAAATCACTCGTCGGAATTGCCCAATATAGTTCATCAATATCTTTGTCTTTAATACAACAAAATATTGGTCTTTCCTTTGCATCTTGATATGTACCCCCAAGATTTCTTATCAAATTAACAAAATCTTGAGATATTTTATAAAATCCATTTTCTAGCATAAAATCCCCCATGCATAAGAAAAACTCTTTGTAAATTACAAAGAGTTTTCTTCAAACTACCTATTTATCACGCCGAGTAGTAAGCGTATTCACTCAAATCGCTTATTTATTACGCCACACGATAAGCGTTTTCTTAAAAGATATTTTTATATCTTTCAATTATATTATAGTACACACGTCACGTCATGTCAACAATATAATTTAATAGATGAATTAATATTATGCCCAACTGTGGTAATTATAAATCAACTTTTTCATTTATATACATTATCATATAATTTTTCTAAAATCAATTTATATTTTGTAGGAAGTTCTATAATATATAATATGCTGGAAAGAAAGCCTATGCACCATACAATTACACATATACAGTACATAAGCAATCTATACTTTAATTATCCTTATATCTTCCCTCTATCAATCTTAAATTCTCTGTTTCATTAGCCTTGATAGCTTATACTTCCTTTCTTATTTCTTCCATATTATTAGTACTATATTTTGCATCTTATTAATCTTGAATAATTCTAACATAATAACACGCCCCTATTTGTTTAATATTTGAATTTTTGTTTTTGTGTATAAATATATGACCTAAGCAAGTTATTTCAACGCTTATAACATTAGAATAACAATAACCAATATTAATAACTCACATTCCACATGAATAAATTACCAGCGAATAATTTATGTAAACAATAATAGATAAACATATTTTATTTGGAATTCTTACATAATAAAGGCTCATCAATGAGTTTCGTAGTTAACGGTATTCAAGCTTTTATCACAAAATTCATTATTGAACCTTATTTTTCACTTATACTCCTTTTAATAGAACAAGTAATTCTTTTAATAAATTTTCTTGAAGTTCTTTTAAATCGTACAAGCATCTATATATATTGTCCAAAATAGACTTATTGAATGTAAGATTGTATTTGATACAGAAATTAAAGCATTTATCGGATATTGCTTCAATTCTTCCAAAGACAAGTGTTAAATTCTTAACCTCTATTATATTAGCAGAAATATACTTTACTCTTTTTAACATTATTTCACAATATTCTTTCATTATTCTGAATACCCGCAAATCTAGTATATCTGAGTTTATACTATTGTTTTTTTATATTCTGCTGTATATTCCATCAATTTATTAATGGTGCTTATACCATATACCTTATTAGTGCTTGGATTTTTAAATGGATTTGTACTTTCGTAATGATTTTTTGAATCAAGATAATCAGCAATTGAGTCCTTAACTAATTGCAGATTAAATGTATATTCTGCATTATGATTGTACTTTAGCATCAAGATCTGATCTGCCCAAGGATTTTCCTCCTTATCCACATCATTGCTAATAAATGCATTTTTAAATTCCTCGTACGTAATTATACTTGTATCATAAATAAACTCATCATTATATCCAATAACATTATATATCTTTTTGTCATTATCGTATCCATAAATCATTAATATCATTATTACAATCAATATGTATATAATTGCTTAGTAACCAAGGCTCATATTCATTACCATAAGCAGCCATAATAGTCAATGGATACGCCTCAAATAAATACGTTTTAACAATAGGTTCTTTAACGAGCAGTATTTTATTCATCTGTATCCCCTTCCTAAATATTTAATGTTCTTCTGCAAAATTCAATCAATTAAACATGCCATGTGTTTACATAAAATACAACAGTCATATTAAGCGTACAAATTTTAAAATATAACATCTACCTGCAAATATATCCAATACCTCAATACATAGACTTTCTCCTTCTCCACCCATACCTCATTTTCAAATACTCCGCCATTTGCTTCTATTATCCTTTTAGAAGCAGTATTTTCAGAGTCACATGTAATAAGAACCTCAGACATTCCAAGCTCTTTTGCTTCCTTTAGTCCAAGCGTGAGTATTGCCCTCCCATAGCCGCTTTCTCTTTTAGATGGGCGGATTTCATAGCCTATATTGCCCTCACTGCTTAGCAATCGTTCATTAAGCTTATGCCTTATGCTGATCCTTCCGATATATTCACTTTTATCAATCAGCCATAGTATTGTTTCAGGTACAGCCTGCTGTTTTACTAAATTTTCTTTTTCTCTAAGCTCTTTTACAAAACTATCGAAATCCTTCTCCAGTGTACTGATATCATACTTAAGACTCAGCCCTTCTGCTTGAAGCTCTCTTAGAGCGGCAAGATAGCTGTCTTTATATATTGCTCTTGGTCTTGTCAGAAACATAGAAACCTCCAATTTTTCCATTCGGTTGAGATATCTTAATATAAAACGAAAAAAGCGTGCTTTAAACTAACCCACTTATGGTTATACATTATATTTTGCCATTTAGTAATACTTCTTAATTGAGTAAAAACCTAAACACCTTTTTCATCAAATTAATAGTAACCTTGTAGGGTGGATATTTTAGTTTAAAATCATAGGTTATCTGATTGTGCAGCACACTTTTTCTATGGGAAAATGTTTCAAAGGTTTCTTTGCCGTGGTAGCTGCCCATGCCGCTGTCCCCAACGCCGCCAAAGGGCAGGCTGGAAGTAGTAATGTGGTTGATGGTATCGTTTATGCATGTTCCTCCTGAGGAGGTTTCATTTAACACCTTGGCTATATTGCTCTTATTGCTTGAAAAATAGTATAGTGCCAGGGGCTTGGGTCTTTCATTGATGAAGGATATAACAGTATCTAAATTATCAAATTCCAGTATCGGCATTATTGGTCCAAATATTTCTTCCTGCATTATACTGCTGTCTTGCGAAACTGAATCTATGAGCGTTGGTTGTATATATAGCTTTTCACGATTGTTCTTTCCGCCATATAGAATATTGCCATCATTCATTAATGACAGCAATCTGTCAAAGTGCCTTTCATTTACAATATGAGGATATTGTTCAGCTTCTAGTGGATCACTGCCATAAAATTCATTAATTGCAGCTATGGCGTTTGTTATAAATTCCTCTTTAATATTTTTGTGAACCAATACATAATCAGGAGCTACGCAGGTTTGACCGCAGTTTAAAAACTTTCCCCATACAACTCTCTTTGCAGCATTTTTAATATTAGTGTCCTTATCAATGATGCATGGGCTTTTCCCCCCAAGTTCCAGTGTTACTGGAGTTAGGTTTTTTGCAGCTTCTGTCATTACTATCCTTCCGACAGTTGTGCTTCCGGTATAAAATATATAGTCAAATTTCTGTGTTAGCAGCTTCTGTGATTCCTCAACGCCGCCTTCAATGGCAGCTATATACTCACTTTTAAAGGTATCATTAATAATAGCAGCTATTACCCTTGATACATTGGGTGTCAGCTCTGACGGTTTTACAACTGCACAGTTTCCGGCTGCTATTGCGCCAATCAGCGGAACCATTACCAACTGGAACGGGTAGTTCCAAGGACCGATTATTAATACTGTTCCATAAGGCTCTGGTATAATAAAGCTGGAACCTCCTAAAAAAATAGCAGGTGTTTTAACTTTCTTGTGCTTGGCAAATTTTCGTATATTTTTTATCATAAAATCTATATCGTTTAATGTAAAACCCACCTCTGTCAAATATCCTTCCATTTGACATTTTCCTAGGTCAGCTTTTAAAGCTTCATATATGCGTGATTCGTTTTTAAGAATAGCTTGTTGCAGTATTTGCAATTGTTGGATTCTAAAGCTTATGCTTTTAGTTTCTCCATTTTTAAAGTATTGTCTTTGAATTTCTGAAATATGCATAATAAACCCCTCTCTAATATGTCATATACAAATACGAAACACTGTTTATACAGTGATTGTTTAGCGTTATAGGGTTATTATAGCATACAGCTTCTTCTTTATCCCATAA
The DNA here is from genome assembly GCA_937930535.1 of uncultured Clostridia bacterium. GTDB lineage: Bacteria > Bacillota > Clostridia > Lutisporales > Lutisporaceae > CALGKJ01. The sequence goes on along the minus strand of CALGKJ010000041.1, from coordinate 7,548 downwards.
AAAAGAGAGCCTCCTTTTTCAGGCTGGCTCTCTGGCAATTATCTGGATTTAACCTCGTACCAATCATCATCTGTACTTTGGGTATATCTTCCTTCTACTTGTGTCCATTCTTTGTCTGCTACCATCATTTCCTTTATTCTCTCATCAGATGTTGAAGCTGATGCAGCTGATTTTCCTGTTAGTTTGCGTTGGTTTAACCAATTAATTGTACATTCCTTTGGTGGCTCTGATCCAAAAGATAAAAAGTACAGGTTGTATGCTGCTGAGTGCTTGCCTGCCAAATCATGTGATGGCACATACCATGGAGCCATATTGACAAAGCAGGTCAGCTTTTCAATCTCTGTATTGGCATCACCAATACCTACGGCATTAATGCCTGAGCTTCTATACTGTTCAAATACTACTCCCTTGCTTATTAAAGCAGAGGTGTAGGTTCTGACTGTTTCTCCTGTGGTTTTTCCATTTAGATAGTCTTTACCATATTTAGACCAGAAGGGATCCAGCAGTGCTACCCTTTTGGGACGCAGGTTGCTTGGAAGTGTACCATTATCAACGCTGTCACTTACCATCTTTGCTAATCTGACAGCCATTTGATTTCCCAGAGAGTGTCCTGCTATTCTAATATTATTTCCTTTATAGCCGGACATTGCCGCTACAAATGTGTCATAGAACAAGTCTCCTGCACTTTTATTTGGTGTAAATTCATTAGAATATGTTCCGTCACTTTTACGCCATCTCATTTGTTTTGGTCCATTTGCTGACCATATTTTAGCTTCTGCATCTGTAACCTCGTCTTCGTCAGCAAACTGATTCCAGTAAAATATACCTATATTCCATCCTTTTTTGATCCATGCATCCGCTGCATCTACATTTACCCCATAGGTTGAATCATTTTTCAGATAGTTAAAGGTTGTTCTATAGCCGCTTACGGTAGTTCCTTTCTGCCAGCCATGCACAAATATTACTGTAGGCTTTGCAGGGTCATAGTACGGATTTTGCTGTCCTGCAATAAACTTTTGTGATACATCACCGAGTCCGAACCAATACAACCCATAGTCCAACCCTTGTTGCTGATTAGCAAAAGCAGTCAAAAAGCTTGTCATGGAAATGCATAGTGCTATTATCAGCACCGAGACTAAAATCCTAGACATGTTCTTTTTCATAGGTATACCCCCTTTTATAAATTATGAAAAGGCTTTCATAATTTAATACTACAATACATGTCTTATATTTGCAATATTTTTAATAGTATGAATTTGTAATATCCAGATTTCATATTAAATCAGCAAACTAAAAAAGCTGTGTGACTTAAAATCACACAGCCTCTATCATTAAATGTTATGCTTTAGTTTCTTCAACCTTTTCTACAGGGATAGTCTTTACTGTTGGTTGAGCTGTTTTGTCTTCCTGAGGTACTGTCTTGCCCTTTAGTATGTCGTTTAGGTTTATTCCAGTTAATGCATTTACTGTTTCAGGCAAAGATGAAAGTATATCCGTTACATAGCCTGATACCTTAGCAGCACCTTTGCCTTGACCATTGCCAGAATCAACTATTACTATCTTTTCTGTCTTAGCTAATGGCTCAGCTATTGCTCTTGCCAGCTCTGGAAGTCTTTCGATAATCATTTGAGTAACAGCAGCATCATTGTATTGCTTATATGCTTCTGCTTTTTTCATCATAGCTTCTGCTTCTGCCATACCTTTTTCCCTGATGATTTCTACTTCTGCCATACCTTCTGCACGCCTAGCTTCTGCACTTGCATTACCTCTAAGCTTAATTGCTTCTGCTTCCGCCATAGCATCTTGGATTTCTCTGTATTTTTCTGCTTCTGCTCTTTTTTCTATGCTGTATTTGTCTGCGTCTGCTTTCTTTTCTACGTTGTACTTATCAGCATTTGCTGCCTTTACAACGCTTGCTTCAAGCTCTTGCTCTTTACGCAATGCTTCTTGTTGAGCTATTTCTATTTCTTTTTGCTTTCTTACTATTTGTATTTTCATTTCTTCTTCTGCAAGCTCGATTTCCTTTTGCTTTCTTACTATTTGAACCTGCATCTTTTCCTTTTCAACTTCCTGTTGAACCTTACTTGCTTCTATTTCATAAGCCAAGTCAGCTTTAGCTTTTTCAGTTTCCTGATCTTTTCTGTAGGCTTGAACTTTAAGTTCTTTTTGTTTTGTTGATTCTGCAATTTGAGTTTCAGAAATAAGCCTTGCCGCTTCTCCTTCTCTGTTAGCTTCTGCTGTTTTTATCTTTGTTTCCTTGTTTGCTTCAGCTTCTGCTATTTGAGCGTCTCTTTTTACTTCTGCAATACGTTTTTTACCTAGAGCTTCCAAATAACCATTGTTATCACTTATGTCTCTTATTGTAAATGCTTTTATTTCAAGTCCCATATCAGCAAGATCCAGTGCTGCAACTTCCTGCACCTGTGAAGCAAATTTTTCTCTGTCCTTATATATTTCCTCTACAGTCATTTTTGATATGATTTCTCTAAGCTTACCTTCCAATACGTCTTTTGCAGTATCTTTTATTACATTGATAGTTTCTTTTTCTCTGCCAGTATTGAACTGCTCCATTGCTGATAATATTGATTCTTTGTCTGATTTAACCTTGATTACTGCAACACCGTCTGCTTTGATGTCTACGCCTTGCTCTGTAAGAGCACCGTCTGTTCTGACTTCAATTTTCATATTTTCAAGTGAAATTTGGTCAGTTTTTTCTAACAGCGGGATAACAAATCCCCCGCCTCCTGATATAACTCGTTTTCTAAGACCAGTTACTACTAATGCCTTATCTTGAGAAACCTTTTTCCACATTGTAAGAACCATTAGTATTAGTAAAAACAAGCCTCCAAGTATTCCAATTACATAAATTGGTACATCCATTTAAATACCCCCTTTAATTTTTTTCACATAGAATGTGTTTTTATTTATTTCTATAATAACTACGTCTGCGCCTTTTTCTATATCAGTATCATCTACTGATTTGGTTGGGGCACCGTAGGTATTGCCATTTACTATATATTGTATCTTGCCGTAAGCTTTCCCTTTTATGGCTAGTGTAACCTTTGCCATTGTACCAATCAGCTCTCTATGAGATACGGCACTGGTGTTTTGTGCTCTATAAAGTGGTACAACCAAGAATCTGTATAAAATGAAGGCTATCAAAAATCCTATAGAAAGTGCTAGTATCAAAGCCACAAACTCTGTCAGACTTTTCTTTAAGCATATTATGCCGACTCCGCCGAACACCAGCACGAAGGATGCTATAACGATAGGTTTAAGGGGTGATACGCTTCCGGCTGAAAAGCCGCCGTCTAAATCTACATCTATATCAACTCCGCCATCTATGTCAACATCAGCATCTACACCTGCAAATTCAAAAATATGTCCTAAAAGGAATGAAATTATTGCATAAAACAAGCCTGTAAAAAAGCACACCTGAAATAACTTTAGCATATATGCTCCCTCCCCTTACCTATTATATTAAGTATAACGCAAAATATTTTAAATAGTTGCGCTATGAATTTAAAGATAATATTTTTACCAAACAAATACAAGTAATTTTAAACTTTATGTTTTAAAACTTCCTGCTAAAAACCCTGTGTTAGAAACTTTATGTTAGAAACCCTATGTTTCAATAATACTACTATTTATAAATTTCACCAACATATAGTTGCTGCAAAATACGTTATGATATTCCATATGTCGCTTTTATTGATTTATCATCTTTGGATAAATGAACTTTTATTTGATAGAGCACCAATATTATAGTATTATTATTTTGGATAAAATAATAATACTATATATTTTACTTACGAAAAACAATAATAAAACGAGGGGGAATAATATGGTTAAAAAGATATCACTGTTGTTATGCTTAGTATTAGTTTTCGCCGTGGGATGCGGCGGCAAGGCTTTAGGCATCTTCGGCTATCAGACTAAGGCTCCTGCTAAAAAAGATACTACTGCTATTATGAAAACAAATATGGGAGATATCAAAGTAAAGTTTTTTCCTAATGAAGCTCCAAAGGCTGTAGAAAATTTTATCACTCATGCCAAAAACGGATATTATAACGGAATAAAGTTTCACAGGGTCATAAACCAATTTATGATACAGGGCGGAGACCCTACAGCCACAGGCAGAGGCGGTGAAAGCATCTGGAATGCACCTTTTGAGGATGAATTCAGCGATAAGCTCCATAATATCAGAGGAGCACTATCTATGGCAAACTCGGGTCCAAATACTAATGGTAGCCAGTTTTTTATAGTTCAAAAAGGACCTTTTACCGATGAGGAAATGCAGTTTTTCGAGAAAAACGGCTTTGATATGAAGCTTATTGAGGAATACAGAAAAATAGGCGGTACACCATGGCTTGATAACAGACATACTGTGTTTGGTCATGTAATTGAAGGTATGGATGTGGTAGATAAAATAGCCGCTGTTGGTGTGGATGAAAATAGTAAGCCTTTGTCTGATGTGGTTATTGAAAGTATTACGGTTATAGAGGAATAAAAAGTCAAAGAGATGGTAATTATACTATTTACACCATCTCTTTGACTTTTTATTCAGATACAATATAATTTTCAAATATTTCGTTGTTAATTATGTCCAGATTTTGTTCGTACATTCTCTTTGCATGTTCAATTATTGATTTATAATTCACTTCATTTTGCTTTATTCTTTCTGCCAGCTTATTTTGTATGTCTATGCTTATATCAGGTACTAATAATTCCTGAAATTTTGAATGATTCAATGCAGTTATAGTGCTTCCTCCCTGCATATTTTGTATCAACTCTCTTACTTTTGGACTATCTAAATAATATTTTAAAAAATATGGGTTATAGTTTTTATTTGTTCGAATAAACATAATATTTCCAGAAATTATACTTGGTGGCATGTTTTCCTCATAGATAGCAGTTTTAATAAGTACCCCCCTCGCCGATATTATTATATCATTTGGCTTAAGCTCATATGCTGCAATTTTATTCTCAGGAATATACTTAATTTGCTCTGTAAATGCTATATTTCCTTCATTTATGTCACTTATTTTGATATAATAGTGTGACTTATCTTCTGCCACAACTTCCTTCTCCGTATCAGTTTTAAGTACTTGTAGACCTCTCCTTATCTCCGCTACTTCTTTTAATTTAACCGTTTTACTTTGTCCAGAAGGCATAAGCTGAGTATTTATATATCTTGTACTATCTAATCGAAATTCATTATCTATAATTTCCTCAATACTAATAATTTTGCTGTAATTATCAATTTCATTCCATTTATGATATGTTGTAATAATCTTATTAATATGCTCATTTGATAATTCATTTCTTCCCCTGTCCTTTTTGTTATATTCTTTGCTTGCATCAATAAAGAAAATCTTGTTTTTTCTGTACTGCTCCTTATTTTTATTTATAATTAATATTTCCACAGGCATAGTTTTAGAGCCATATAAGTTAGCTGGTAATGATATTACTGCCTCAATCAAATCTTCTTCTAGTATTATCTTTTTTCTAATGTGAGTTTCACTAGCACGTGTCAGCGTTCCCTTACTTACTATGAATGCGGCTTTACCGCATTTTTCAAGTGCCGCAATAGCTCTTTGTATAAATAGCCAATCAGCATTTACTTTATTCGGAAAATCATATTTAAACTCGCTGGTATATTCTAGTTCATACCTATCCCAGTTAAGACCTAGGGGCAAATTGGACAGGATAAGCTTAAATGGTATATCTATAGTACTGTCTTTTAAAACAGATTGCCTTAATGTGTCTTTTGCAACTATTTCAAAATCTTTTATTCCATGAAGCAGCAAGTTTATTTTGCCAATGAGAACCGTCTTAAAATTTATATCCTGCCCATAAAGGTATATATTATCACCACTTAATTTATTTTTATGGTATTCTTTAGCTACCTCGTTCAGAATTCCGCATGTGCCTGCTGTAATATCAGCTATACGATCGTACTCTCTTAAATTAAATAACTTAGATACTATCTCACTAATAGACTTAGGTGTAATAAATGAATAGGTGTTTGAGTCTTCACTTAAACTTTGCAAAAAAGATTCAAAAAATAATCCACCAATACCCTCGTCTATATGTTCATCATCAAACTTAAATTGACTGTAAGCATAAATAATATCTTTTAAATATTTTTCATTAACATGATTTAGATAGCTGAGACATAAAGTTGTAAATATTCCAGCTAATACAGGATTATTTTCCTCTAGTTCAGCTACTAACTCTATAAGCCTTTCAATGTAATTACTACCGTATAGTATATCATGCAGCTTAGTATCTAAAAATAATTCTTTTAGCTCATTATTAATATGCCAATTAAATCTTTCTTCTGAATCAACAATCCACTTCATTAGAAGTATGCCAACAGGAAGAAAACAAATATCTTCCTGTTGAGTTTGTAATCTTAATGTATCACAAAATTCTCTTGTAATATGATGAAGTTTGTCAATTAAATATTGTTTATGTCTATTCATAATTCCCTCCAGTATACTTAGCGTACGAGAATGCTCGAATCTAAAAAAATATTTTAAGGTTGATCTTCATGAAATGATATACATACCACCTCTTTAGGTGGGTCATACCTAATCTTTATATATATAACCTCATCTGTTATATATCTAGATTTAAATTTGTATACATAACCCGACCGTCCTCTGTCCCTATCAGCTTCTGGTCCCGCCACATAATCCTTAATAGACAACCTAAATATCTCTTCTCTTACATCGTCTATATTTAATCCCCTGTCATTCATAAACTTTTTATTCTTTTTTCTCTCACCTACAAATTCAAACTTACGTTTAGCAACCATTTTTTTAATATCTTTGAGGTGACTATTAAATAATTGTTCCTTTAACTGATCATTAAACATTTTATTTCTTATAATAATTCCTCCTTTCGGTATACCCTTCGTATCGCACAAAATATTTGTAAAAAACATGTAGGTGTATACCTACATAAATACATTATATAACACTGATAATTATAAATCAAGATAATTTTTCCAAATAACTTTAACTTTTCTACAAGTGCATTTTCAATTCTTCCGCATAGTCATAGGATATAAATTCATTAATATTATTCTCAATCCAACCAGCTTCTTTGTGAGACTCATTAGATATATCTCCGCAACTCATATTTTTGAGTCTATATATAACCGAGTCTATTACTTCCATTTCTTCCTCACTGAATATAGATATATCATAGTTTTTTTTGCTTGTTAGCTTAACTTTAGTCCAATTTTTATCCTCAGTTTCTTCTTTAGCAAATTTATCATCAAGCAAATCAATTATTTGCTCATATCCACGGTTTTCGATCACAGGTCCGTATTGCTGCTTAACATATCTTAAACCAGTAATAGACCGTACATTTTCCTTAAAGTTTGTAAAATCAATATACCATAAATATTTGTTTAAGCTCGTTTTATATAGATTATCTACTTTATCAGCAATATAGCTTATTAAATTTTCAACTCTTTCAATATCAAACCTTCTAAAACCATTTAAAATATCTTCATCGTGGTTTAACTCAGTATTA